>FR893385.1:28434-230778 GCA_000433315.1 Firmicutes bacterium CAG:345
CCTGCTGAACCGATACGTATAATTTGATCAACATCATATTGATCAAATAATTCATAACTATAAATGCCGATTGAAGGCATTCCCATTCCTCCGCCCATAACTGAAACTGGTTTTCCTTTATATGTTCCAGTATAAGCTAACATATTTCTAACTCCATTTACTTGTTTAACATTTTCTAAGAAATGTTCAGCAATAAATTTTGCACGCAAAGGATCTCCTGGCATTAAAACAGTTTTTGCAAAATCTCCCTTTTTAGCCTCATTATGTGGTGTTGACATATTTTACCTCCTAAATCTTCTTACATTATAACAAAAAAGATTTTCAATATCATTATTTTTCAATATAAAGTATTATTTCGTATTTTTTTATTTTTTATTTTATTTTTTTTAAAAGAATATTTCATATTTATTTAATTATATCTATTTTTAAAAATGATAATTTAAAAAATTATTACATAAAAAAATCCAATAAAATACTTATTATTGGATTATATTATAATAATGTTTTTTTACTAACTATTCTATTCTTCTTTTATCGCCTAATCTTAAATCCGCAAAGAAAATTAAGATATTGACCAAAGCACAAACCGCAACAAATACATAAATTATTTTTGCATAAATATTAAATCCACGGGTAATCCATTCAACTAAATTAAAGTTAAAAAGTGCAACTAGACTCCAGTTAAATGCTCCAATAATTGTAAACGGTAAAGTTATCTTTTGTAAAATATTCATGCGTGCCTCCTATCATTTTTAATATGTGATTAGAAGTTAAAAAATATTCATAAAATATTGTCATAAATTTCATAACTTTTCATATTCTCTACTAGAGGTGAAAATAATGTTCAAAAAAATTCTTCTTGCTATTGCAATTCTTTTAGTAATTATTCTATCTGGTTGGAAATTGTTCTTTTCAAAATCTGATGTTTCAAAGAAAATGGATAAATTAAAAAAGGATTTAACCAGTTATCATATAGAAGCGAATATGGACCTGCTTTCTAATGATGAAACACGTTCTTATTATATAGTTACAGACTATCAAAAAAATAATGAACAAGATTATTTTAGAGTATCCATGTTAGATAAAAATATTAACCAAACACAAATTATGTTAAAAAATAATGATGGAGTTTTTGTTTTAACACCAGCATTAAATCAAGTTTATAAATTCAAAGGAACCTGGCCATTAAATAGTCCCAAACCTTATTTATATCATTCTTTAATTTCATTGTTTGATGAAGAACATCAAATTAAGAAAAATGAAAATGGCTATCTAATAATGGGAAAAGCTTCTTATCCAAATTCTCCAAATTGGGTAAATCAAGAAGTACAATTCAGTGAAGATTTAAAACCAATAAGTGTAAATATACTCGACGCAAGTTCAACTAGTGTTGGAAAAATAACATTCACCGAAGTTGATTTCAAGCCTACATATTCTGAAGATTTCTTCTCAGTTGATAGCAACATGAATAAAGCAAGAGAAAATCTTCCTAAATCAGAAACATCTGTCACTTTTGACGATTTACCTCTTTTACCAGTAGATAATTCTTCGACATTAAAAGAAAAAACCATAAGCGCAATAGATGGAGAAAACTATTACATACTTTCTTTTGAAGGAAAAAACAACTTCACTATGGTTCAAGGAATTGCTCAGCCTAATGAGACTATGAAAGTTGTTGAACTAGATATGGATTACGTTGAAACAATCAATGGAATAGCCTTTGTAAAAGACAATCACCTTATATATCAAAATAATTGTGTCAGCTATGAAATTTATTCAGACACAATGGATATATATAAAATTATCGATGTTGTCAATTCACTAGAAGTCTATGATAAAAAATAAAAAGCTCTTTTAAGAGCTTTTTATAATTTTAAGAAGTTTTTAATTTCATTAACCTTATCTAATTCTTCCCAAGGAGAATAGATATCTGGCCTACCAAAATGTCCATAGTTAGATAAATCAGAATATTTAAATTTTGGTTCAGTCATAGAGAATTTAGAAATAATACCTTTTGGAGTAAAATCAAATACTTCATTCAAACAAGCGATTATTTTTTCTTTTTCTACTTTCTCAGTACCAAATGTTTCAATACCAATACTAACTGGTCTTGAAACTCCAATCGCATAGGAAAGTTGAATTTGAATTCTATCACAAGCACCACTAGCAACTATATTTTTTGCAGCGTATCTTGCGGCATAAGCTGCTGAGCGATCAACTTTAGTTGGATCTTTTCCTGAGAAAGCACCACCACCATGAGGACATGAACCGCCATAAGTATCAACAATAATTTTTCGTCCAGTTACACCGGTATCTCCTTCTGGTCCACCAATAACAAAGCGTCCTGTTGGATTTATTAAAGTACGAAAATCTAGATTCATTCCAAAAGATTCAACTACAGGAATAATAACTTCTTTTAAAATTAATGACCGTAAATCTTCTATATCAATTTGATCATCATGTTGACAAGAAAATACAATTGTATCAACACGTGGATTATTTATATCAGTATAATCGATAGTAACTTGAGATTTCATATCGGGACGCATATGTGTATTTTTATTAGCCTTACGATATATACTAGCTCTACGTACTAATTTATGGGCCATAACTATTGGGAGTGGCATTAAATTTTCAGTTTCATTAGAAGCATAACCAAACATAATACCTTGATCTCCTGCCCCAAGTGATGCCTCATCATAACTAGAATCAACGCCTCGAGAAATATCAGCCGATTGTTGACGAATTAAAACTTCAACATCACATTTATCAGCATCGATACCTTCTTCATGTGAAGTATATCCAATTTCACGAAGGACATCTCGAGCTATTTTCTCATAATTTGGAGTTCCGACAGATTTATTTAATGTAACTTCGCCGGCAATAACAACTTTTTCATGAGTTATTAAAACTTCAACAGCAACACGAGCATTTTTGTCTAAATTTATACATGCATCAAGAATTGAATCTGCAATTTTATCGCAAAGTTTATCCGGATGTCCCTCGGACACCGCTTCGGAAGTAAATAATATTTTTTGTTTCATAAGTCCCCTCGGTGGGAACTTATCCCACCTTACTTTCTTTCTATCTTGGAATTTGACTCCTCGAGCCTAATTTGTTTAGCCAATAATTCCAAACTGGCTACGCCGGTTATCTTTTCAATAAGCGGCAATTCCATACCATTTTCATATAATATTTCTGCTAATTTAATTTGTTTTTCATGTTTAGTTTTATTCATATTTTTCACCTACTTAAAGTATGTGAAAATGAATGAACACTATGCATTAATTTTTGATTTTCTTTTTTCAATAACAGATTTTAGACCGCGCGATAATTGATCTGGGCAAGAAGTGCCACGACCTCTGCAATCGACACCTGATAATTTATCAGCGACTTCATTGATATCCATTCCTTTGATTAGACGAGTAATTCCACCTAAATTTCCTGGACAGCCTCCAACTACTTCAAAACTGACAATTTTATCATTGTCGTCGATTTCAATTTTCATTTCGCGAGAACAAACACCTTGTGGTTTAAAAGTATAAATTTCGTTCATAATAACCTCGCGTACTATATACTAGCACACACTTTCTTTTTTTTCATTAAAATAAGTCATGATTTTTTTATTATCTTTTTATTTTGATTACTAGCAAAACCATATTCTTTTACTGGAGGTAATCTTTCCAAAAGAAATTTGCTTAAAAATGCAAGAATGAATCCAGCAAGCATACTAAGACTAGCTAATATCGGCAAATATGAGATTAAATATGGTGTTAATGTTATTAAAATATACATTAAGACTTGTCCTAGTACATGGAAAAATGATGAAACAGTAGATATTCCAAATATAGAACATCGAGAAAATTTAAAAAGTAAAATCGACGCTACTGTCGATAAAACCATACCGCTAACCGATAAAAAGAATGCCGTCCCAAAACCTGTTGAAAGCAAAGCAACAAGAAGAACTCTAGCGACATTGCTTATAACATAATAGCTCCAACCTAAATAAAACAAAGTAAATACACCAACAATATTTGCTAAGCCTAATTTAAAACCAATTATTGGGACAGGTAGAGGAATCAACCCTTCTACATAATGCAGAATGACAGCTAGAGCTGTAAATAAAGCAGTATACGATATTTTACGAATATTCATCAGTTATCAAATCCTCCTTTATTTTCCGCAACTATAACAGCCATAAATGAATTAGGAAGACAAATAAGTGGAGTATTTCCCGTACCAATTGATCCTTGTGTAGAACAAAGATGTTTATTGCTTGTTTCTTCTCCAATTTTGATTTTTTTATCTTTGATTTCCAAAACTACTACAGGTCCTTGGAAATCAGAAAAACCACTTTTTGTGCATACTCTGCCCACAGTTTCACCATCTTCTTCATTGCGACAATATACTAAAGTCTGATCGACATTTAAATCGTAAGTATCAATCAAGCGATTTTGATAATAAACATTTACGGTAGTACCACTTTCAAAAATAGGATAACGAATAAAACCATAGACTAAAAAAACGATAGTGGCCACAACTGCGGCCACAATCGCAAAAACATCATGAATATTAAATTTTGTCCTACTCTTCTCTTGCATTAAAGATCAACTTTCAATGTAGATCCATCAGGACCTGGAGTAGAATTTAAATAATCCTTAATAACATTTGCTTGATCATCTTTAATAACTTTACATTGTTTTACATGAGTTACTTTTCCTTCGATCAAAGCATCTGCTAAACCTGAGCAACCAGGATATGTACAAGCACCACAGTTAGCTCCTGGAAGATGTTTCATAACTTCTTCTTTTCTATTGTCTTCTTCAACTTTGAAAAACTTATTTGCAACAGCTAATGCAACAGCAAGCAAACAAGCTAATACAACTAGGACAACTATTGTCCAAACTATTGACATCATTTCTATTTATCTCCTTTATCTTTTTTGGATTCATCGCTTAGTGGAGAAAAAGGAGTTTCTCTTTTTCCACAGCTGAGCATGCATGACTTGCAACCTTCCGGAAGTTCATCTTTTGCACAATCATCTGGCACCTTAGCTTTTTTATTCAATAAATATGTTATTGTAAAAATAATAAAACTACCTACTAAGAATGCCAAAGCAATTAAACTTTTTTCTAGTGTATTTAGAAAAATCGTAATCATTAAATAGTGCCAGCAAATCCATAGAATGCCAAAGCCATCAAAGCTGTAGTGATCAAACCGATAGCAGCACCCTTAAATCCTTTTGGTGTATTGCTAGAAAGCAATCTTTCTTGTATAGCACTAAAGAGCATAATAACTAAGAAATAGCCAAGAGGAACACCAATGACAGTTCCTAAAACTGTACCAAATTCTTGAGGTGTAGCAATTGAACCAACCGATAAAGCTAAACCTAAAACAACGCAGTTTGTTGTAATAAGTGGTAAATAAATACCTAAACTCTTATAAAGGGAAGGAACAAATTTCTTAATTACCAATTCAACAAATTGAACCAGAGAAGCAATTACTAAAATTGCAACAATGGTGAACATGAAATAAATATCTAAAGCTCTTAAAAGGAAACCAAGACCCCAGCAAATAAGACCTGAAATAACACAGACAAATGTTAAGGCACATCCCATTCCAAATGCTGCTGTGCGATTTTTTGATATTCCTAAATAAGAACACATTCCTTTGAATCCAGAAAGAATAGAGTTAGAAACAAAGATTGATGAAATAAGTGCTGTATAAAATGCTACCATTTTAATTTGCTCCTTTCGAAGAAGCTAAAGCTTTTTGTGCTTCGATCTTCTTTTCTTTTTTACTATTGATAAGGATATTGATTGTATTATAGACACCTAAGACAAAACCAAATGTCATAAATCCACCAATACCTCCTGTCATTGCTGACCAAGCATAATCTTTAAGTGGTAACCAGCTAACTGTTTGTGATGAATCAAATGGATTAGATAAAGTGAAACCGCCTGTACCTATTAATTCTCTAAAGAAGGCGATAATCAAACAGGCAAAAGCAAAACCAATTGAAACACCAAGAGCATCTAACATTGAATCAACAACCGAATGTTTGCTAGCAAAAGCTTCAGCTCTTCCTAAAATAATACAGTTAACTGTGATAAGAGGAATGAAGACTCCTAAAGATTCGGATAAAGAAGGAGTATAAGCTTGTAACAATAAATCGATACATGTAACTAATGAAGCGATAATAACAATATAAATTGGAATACGAATTTCATTAGGAACAATTTTACGAATTGCTGAAATTATTATATTTGAGAAAAATAAGACGAATAAGACAGCTACTGACATTGTTAAGGCATTCATAATAGAGGTTGTAGCTGGAATAATTGGACAAAGACCTAATAAGGAAACAAGAATTGGGTTTTCCTTAAAGATACCGGCAAGGAAATATTCTTTCTTTTGTGAAGTTTTTTCCATAATTAATTAGCTCCTTTTTCAAATTCTGCAACAATTAATTGCATAGCTTGTAAATAACCTGAAGCTGTAAATGTTGCACCAGTTCCGACTGTTACTTCATCGATATTGACATTTTTAAATGTATCAAATGATAAACCTTCAGCTGGGAATTTAACATAATTTTTAACAAAATCATTACGTTTTGTATTAGCGCTATTTGTATTGCCTTTAATGATATCTACACCGAAATTATCATAATATGCAACAGCACTATAAGCCTTATATTCAACGCTTAATACTGTGCGATTAACTGGATCAATTGTAGCGACAAGATCTAATTTACCATAAGTTCCGTTAAAGACACGGGCACGATAATGAGTATCATCAATTTTAATCGCTGCATTTGTCTCTTTATTATAAGCTGTGAAGTTTTGACCAGCTTCATAAATCATCGAATATAAAGTATAAGCAGTTCCTAAAGCTTTACTATCAGAAGTGAAATAAGTCTTATCACTAGCAATAGCAGCTAAAGGTTGAGAATATTTACTGAAATCAACGCCATCACCAGAAATTGCTGGAGCGATAAGTGTTTGGGTAAATGCATCAGTTGCGGTACCATCTAATATTGAAGAACCATAGTCATCTTCACTATTTGAACTATGTTTAGTAACATTGATTCTATATAACTTATAAGAAGCTTCATTGATGGAATAAACAAATGTAAATTCACCTTCAAGATTTTGATATTGATCATCATAATCATCAGTATCACCAGCAGTAGTTTTAACTGAGTAAGTAACATAATCAAATCCTTCTTCTTTAAGTGATACCTCAGCAGTAATATTGAAATTAAGATCAGAAGAACGAACACTGATATCAGCTAAAGCTGCATTAATTGCCTTTTCTAAAACAGGTAAAGTAGATTTTGCTGAAGCACCAGCAGATGTTGTAAAGGAAGAAAAATCACTTCCAGAAACATAAGGATTACCTTGATTAACATAAGAAGCTAATTTATTTACTTCACTGACGCCTAAACTATCTTCATCACCTTCAATATAACTTAATCCAATCATGTTATTGTCTAAGAAACATGCTAAAACAGTAATTGTTCCACTAAAACCTTTATCAGTTTTAAGAAGATAAGCATGTCCTGTTTTTTCATCAGCTGTAACAACAGAATAATATTGAACAATATGAGAGTCAAATGGTTTAGGATTTGTATTTAATGCTGGATCATCACTTGTTGTATCATATACAAGTTTAACTTCTTTGCTTCCGACAAAAACACTTTTGATTGTTTTTGCAACTTTGCCACTTGAATTTTCAGCAATTTTTCCACTCACTGCATAATTAATTGCGGAAACAACACCACCGCAAACTAAGCATGTAGTTCCTAAAATTAATGGAAATAATATAAAATTATTTAATTTTTTCATCTTGCGAACACTCCGTTAATAAATGGAAGAATAGTTTCAACTGAATTCAAGAAACTCATTTTTCCACTTAAATAAGCACCGATTCCACATCCTAAACCTATGCACATAACAGTTAAACCTGCCATAACAATATATTGGGTTCCAATTCTATGATTGCTCTTATTGGATAATATTCTATCAATTGCTGGAGTACATAAATTTACTAATAATATTGAATATCCTACGCCTTCTGGAGCACTTCCTAAATAACGGATACATGCACAAACAAAGGCACCGAGGAATGCTGCATATATTCTTCCAGATGACATAACTGGTGATGTTACAGGATCGGTAATACAGAATACTGCACCAAATAATACAGCACCATATAAACATTGTCTCAAAGCGAATTCAAAAGAACCTAATCCTTTATCAGCAGTAACTCCCATAAATAATGAAATTATAAAGAAAGCTACAACATAAGTTAAAGACATTTTCCAATCGATTATTTTTCTTACTGAAAGATAAATTCCAATGAAAATAATAAGTCCAGCAAATGTTTCACCGATAGCACCATGATAGGTACCAAGGAATAAACTCTTTAATGAAATATCTAATGTTTCATTGACAAAACCACTAGCCTGATTAATTGTAGTAAGTGTAGCACCTGTACTGATAGTTAAATTTGTACCAGCTTGTACAACACTAGCATTAGAAATCTGACCTGAAAAACAAATTCCAGCAAATATTCTTCCTGCTAAGGCTGGATTAAAGATATTGCTTCCAAATCCACCAAATATGACTTTTGCAACTAAAGAAGCGATTAAAGCGGAGACAAAAATTACATAAATTGGAGTATAAACAGGGAATAATAAAACAAGAATTAATGGAGTAGCAAAGAAAAATTCTTTGGTTATTGGATTTAAGAATATTTCTTTAACTTTTAATGTTTTATGATAACGAATTGCAAGATTTGCGGTTTCAATAGCATAAACAGTTCCCATTGAAACTAATAAATTTAAGAACATTCTTAAAATGTATTTACCTGCATCATCACCGCCAGAAACACCATAATAAACTAAAGCAGCAATAAAGACTAAAGCTACGCAAATGGTGAATTCAATCATCATTGACATAGTTGTTCTTTTAGTCTTCACACGATCATGTTGAAAAACTTTTATCATATCTTTCTCCTACTTTTTAGTGCCAACTTTAATCTTAGTGATTAATTTACCTTTGGCAAAATCTTGAGCTAAATCAATATGTGATGGGCAAATAGCTGAGCACGATCCACAAGAAACGCAAGACATAATGCCTAATTTATCAGCAGATTTATAATCTTCACGTCCTAAAGCCATGCGAATTAAAACAGGTTGTAATGAACTTGGGCAAACTTCAATACATTTACCACAATGCCAACAAGCGACTGGTTTATATTCATGTTCTAACTTTTTAATATTAAAAACAGTTATACCTGAATTATTATTCATCAAAGCAATTTCTTCTGATCTAGCTGCTTTACCGGTCATTGGTCCACCTATAACAATCATCACATCATCTTCGGTATTATATCCTCCGAGGAATTTTATTATTTCTCCAATAAGTGTTCCAACTGGGCAAATGACGTTGTTATTATTTTTTAAAGCATCACCAGAAAAAGTATATGTTCTAAATCCTAAATTCTCAGTGCCGATAAATAGGTCACCAATTTGAGCTATTGTTTCAACATTATTGACAACAGCACCAACTTCAATAGGCAAAACATTATAAGTTTTCTTTAAGACGAACTTAACGAGTGTTCTTTCATATCCAGCTGGGTAAACGTCTGGTACTAAATGTAGTTCTAATTTGTCATGACCTTGTAAAGCTTTTTTAACTGGTTCAATCAGATCTTTTTTCGATTTTTTAAAGCATAGATAAGCTTTATCTAAGCCAAAAGTTTTTACAATTTTTTCCATGCCGACAATAACAGAATTCAAGCGTTCCTGTAAAGCTTTATAGTCAGTTGTTAAATATGGTTCACATTCAACCGCATTGACAATTAAGTAAGAAATTTTCTTATTTGTTTTGTACTTTAAATAAGTTGGAAAGCCAGCTCCACCCATGCCGACAAGTCCTGCATTTTGAACAGCAGAAATAAATTCTTCTTTTGAAATGTCATCTTTTAATAAAGGTCTATCAACAGCTTCATATTTTTTGTCATTTTCAATAACAAAAAAATCTGTTGGACGACCCAAGGTACTATTGAAAAGTTTTTTAACTTCTTTAATTGTTCCAGAAACAGAAGAGATAACTGGGATACTGAAATCTGGACGAGTACCTAAAACTGTGCCTCTTAAAACTTTTTCACCAGCAGCAAGTTTATCTTTGAGTGGTAAACCTTTATTGTCTACCGCGGAAATATAAACAAAATCCGGATCGAAGCGGAGAGGGCTTTTGTGATCAGTAAGCTCTTTATGTCCTATAATGTGCTTATGACCAACTGCATTTAAATTGTTCATATCTTTCTCCTTAACGTCTTTTATTATATAAAAGAAAAAATAAAAATTAAAGTAGTTATCACTTTTTAGAAATGAATTTCAATATTTGTATTACTCGCTCATTATTTATTGCCAAATAATCATTTGCGCAAATATAATTCATAAAATTTCTCAAATTTAAAAAAGCTGAAATTGTAAGCACTTTCATAATGCGTATTAATTGTAAAAAAACGCATTGTTAGTTTATTCTAATATTGGCTAAATTGCTGTTTAATTAATTTGGAGGTAAAAATGGAAGAAAAACAAGAATGGCGCAATTTTGTCGGCGGTGCCTGGCAAGGCGAAGTCGATGTTCGCGATTTTATTCAAAAGAACTACACACCATATGATGGTGATGATAGTTTCTTAAAAGGTCCTACCGATGCTACAAAGAAACTTTGGGCACAAGTCATGGAACTCAGTAAAGAAGAAAGAGAAAAAGGCGGTGTCCTCGATATGGATACTAAAATCATTTCTACAATCACTTCTCATGGTCCTGGCTATTTAAATAAAGACCTTGAAACAATTGTTGGTTTCCAAACAGATAAACCATTTAAGCGTTCTTTACAACCATATGGTGGAATTCGTATGGCTGAAAAAGCTTGCTTAGATAATGGATATAAAGTTGATCCTGAAATTTCTAAATTCTTCAAGATTCATCGTAAAACTCATAACGCTGGTGTCTTTGATGTCTATACACCTGAAATGCGTGCTTGCCGTTCAAGCCACGTTATTACCGGCTTGCCAGATGCTTATGGTCGTGGCCGTATTATCGGTGACTATCGCCGTGTTGCTTTATATGGTGTTGATTTCTTAATCAAAGACAAGGAAGATCAAAAAGCTTCTACACCTGATATCATGACAGAAAATGTCATTCGTGATCGTGAAGAATACAGCGAACAAATTCGCGCTTTACAAGAATTAAAAGAACTCGGAAATATTTATGGTTACGATATTTCTAAACCTGCAAAAGATGTCAAAGAAGCTATTCAATGGTTATATTTCGGCTACTTAGCTGCTGTTAAAGAACAAAATGGTGCAGCAATGAGTTTAGGTAGAACTTCTACATTTATTGATATCTATGCTGAAAGAGACTTAAAAGAAGGTAGATATACCGAAGAGCAAATTCAAGAATTTGTCGATCACTTCATCATGAAATTACGTCTTATCAAATTTGCTCGTACTCCTGAATACAATGCATTATTCTCCGGTGATCCTCAATGGGTTACAGAATCCATTGGTGGTGTCGGAATCGATGGAAGACACATGGTTACAAAGATGAGCTATCGTTATCTCCATACTCTTTCTAACCTCGGAACTGCACCAGAACCAAATTTAACAGTTTTATGGTCAAATCGTTTACCATTAAACTTCAAAAAATTCTGTGCTAAAACTTCCATTGAATCGTCTTCAATTCAATATGAAAACGATGATCTCATGAGAGTAACTCATGGTGATGATTACGCTATTGCTTGCTGCGTTTCTTCCATGAGAGTTGGTAAAGAAATGCAATTCTTCGGCGCTCGTGCTAACCTCGCAAAGACTTTACTTTACGCCATCAATGGTGGTTATGATGTTTTCTCCAATAAACAAGTTGGACCTGAATATCGCCGAATCGATAGCGAATATCTCGACTACGATGATGTAATGAAACATTACGATACAATGATGGGTTGGTTAGCTGGTGTTTATGTCAACGCCTTAAATATTATTCACTATATGCATGATAAATATTGCTACGAAAGAATTCAAATGGCTCTTCATGATGCTCATGTAACAAGATGGTTTGCTACAGGTATCGCTGGATTATCTGTTGTTGCCGATTCCTTATCCGCAATTAAATACGCTAAAGTTAAGGTCATCAGAAATGAATTAGGATATGCCATCGGATATCAAACTGAAGGTGACTTCCCTAAATACGGAAACGATGATGATAGAGTAGACTCTATCGCTGTCGATATCGTTAAACGTTTCATGAAACACTTAAAGAAATATCCTACATATCGTGGTGGTATAACTACAACTTCTATTCTTACAATTACTTCCAACGTTGTCTATGGTAAAAATACTGCTTCTACTCCAGATGGTAGAAAAGCTGGTGAACCATTTGCTCCAGGTGCTAACCCAATGCATCACCGTGATTCTCATGGTGCTGTTGCATCCCTTGCATCTGTCGCAAAGATTCCATTCAAATATGCTCAAGATGGTATATCAAATACTTTCTCCATCATCCCAGGTGCTCTAGGTAAAGATGATCAAGTCTTTGCTGGAGATCTCGATGTTGAATTATCTAACTTCGATCCAAGTGAACACGAAGGCAAATAATGAATACAGATAACGAAAAACTTATTGAAGATATTATAAATTCATTAGATAACGCTACAAATAACGGCGTCGGACATGTTGAAGTTAAAGTCAACAAAAAAAATTCAAATGTCGAAATTACAAATATATCAAAAGATGATGACAGCGATGATGGTCTTAAAAAAGAAGTTAAGACCATCGGCTGTGTCAAATGTGCTAAATAGGAGGCTAAATATGGCAAAAGCTACAGAACAACAAATCGATAACTTAGTTAATATGTTAGATGGCTATACAAAAGAAGGTGGCCATCATCTCAATGTCAACGTTCTTACAAAAGAAACTCTTCTCGATGCTCAAAAACATCCTGAAAATTATCCTCAACTCACAATCCGTGTCAGTGGATATGCTGTCAACTTCATCAAATTGACAAAAGAACAACAAGACGAAGTTATTTCTCGTACATTCCACGATGCTATTTAAGCTTATGGAAGGTCATATTCATTCAACAGAAAGTTTTGGAACAGTCGACGGACCGGGTATTCGGTTCGTCGTTTTTTTCCAAGGCTGTCCAATGCGTTGTCTATTTTGTCACAATCCAGATACATGGAAGATTAGTACCGATAAAGATAAAAAAAATTTAATGTCTGTTGATACTATTATTGAAAATTATAAAAAAAATCTTCCATTTTATAAAAATGGAGGAATAACATGCACTGGTGGAGAACCACTGCTTCAAATAGACTTTTTAACCGAATTATTTAAAAGATGTCACGAAGAAAATATTCATACCTGTTTGGACACTTCAGGGATAACATTCAACCCAAGCGATGATAAAAATCTAGCTAAATTCAACGAATTAATTAAATACACTGATTTAGTTATGCTCGATATAAAACAGATAGATAATGAGAAGCACAAAATTTTAACATCGCAAAACAATGATAGAATTCTTGCTTTTGCAGAGTACTTATCTGACAATAATATTCCTATTTGGATAAGACATGTTGTTGTTCCAGGTTATACTGATAAGAAAGAAGATTGGTATAAATTAGGACAATTCATTGGAAAATTAAAAACATTAAAAGCTTTAGATTGTTTACCTTATCATACCATGGGTGTAAATAAATATTATAGTTTAAATATTCCATATCCTCTAGAAGGCGTTGAACCAGCACCTAAAGAATTAGCTGCTAATGCAAAAAAAGAGATACTTCGAGGAATAATTAGCGTACGCAATAAAAAATAAAATTAAACAAAGCAGCTTTTATAATTATTAAAAAATAAAAGTTGCTTTTTTCTTTCAAAAACCTTATGAAATATAGATTTTACTATTGCATATTTTCATAATTTATAGTAAAATTTATCACAGCGCGGGAAATAGCGCAGTATGGTAGCGCGCTTGGTTCGGGACCAAGAGGTCGCGGGTTCGACTCCCGCTTTTCCGACCAGTTACCAAAAAATATAGATGGCGGTTGTGGTGAAGTGGCTAACACATCTGGCTGTGAACCAGACATTCGGGAGTTCGATCCTCCTCAACCGCCCCAGTATAGAATTTATTGGTCCAGTGTTGAAATACTGGGCTTTTTTGATGCAGTAATTACAGTGTTTATATTTAAAATGCATAATTTTGCTTGGTAAGCGTCAAAAATAACCAGGATCGAAAAAAGGCTCGAATTTTGAATAATTTTTTCAGGAGGAACGAACATGTTTAAAATTGATTTTGTAAAAAAATATTTTTCAAAAAGATATTTTTCAAAAATATAATGTAAGCAAATAAACACTATGATGATGGATATGTAAATATAGAAATTTAGTTCAAAATGATTGGAAGATTACTGAAGGTTTTTTTCAAGAAAGAGAATTTAAAAGTTATATAGATAAGTTATTTGAAATATTTAATAAAGTTAATCCACAAAATAAATCAAGACTAGAAGAAGCAATAAAATATATAACAACAAGAAAATATATTTTTTTAAATATTAAACGATGGTCACTTAGAATTAAGCAATAATACAACGAAAAGAGGTATAAAGACATTTGTAATAACAATAAAAAACTTTTTGTTTTCGAATACAGAAAATAGAACTGAATCATCAGCAATAATTTTTTCAATAATACAAACAGCAATAGCAAATGGAATAGATTATAAAAAATATATAGAAAAAGTAATAAATAATATACAACCAAATTCAACAAAAGAAGAATTAGAAAATCTTTTACCTTGGACAATTGAATTGAACTATATATGGATATCTTTGACGCTTACTCTTAACTTTATATGATTTAAAAAATGTTGATAAAATTTTATACAACTTAACATAAATAGAAATTTAGAAAAAATTCGACTTATTTTTGAGCAAAATATAGCCTCAATATAGATAAAAAGTGAGAAAAATGTTAAAATTTTTACAAGAATTAAAAATGTCGATGAGAATTTTATGATTTTCAGCTAAATGAAAAATCTATAATTAGATTTTTTATCAGGACCAAAAACAACTATATTTTAAGAATATAAATTATATAGATTGATGAAAAAATGTCAAAATTTGAATATTTAGCGAAAAAATAAAGATCAATTGTTGAAAGATATTGAGAACAAAAAAACGAATTAAAAAGCGCAAAACATAGTGGAGGTAGGAAATGGTAAACGCATTTTATTTTAATAAAAAAATTATTGAAGATTTTAGAAGTGCAGTAAATAAATCTCCTATTTTTGCTAGAAAAAATGAATATAAATTACTTTATAGCAAGGCGTGTGTTTTGATGAATAGAATTGATAGTGCTATTAGTTATTTTAATTCTCATAATGAAAAGCCTAAAAGTGAAGAGGAATTAATTTTGTATTTCGTTGAAGCTGCTATTTTAAAAGATGGTGTTTATCAAATGTATGAAAATCTCTTTAGAGAGAAGCCACCTTTGATTGAAAGTAAAAAGTGGTTTATCGATGCGCAAACATATGGAAAAAAACTATTTGAAAAAGATGTATGTCCTTATGATGACACTTATTTTGAGTATTTAAGGGCATTAATATTTGCACATCCATTCGAAACATCTAAAGGGTGCCGCTCTAATAGAGTTTTTATGTCAGAAGGTGAAATTCATATGTCGCCTTGGGTTATTGCTAACTATAATGATCCGAATAGAGAAGTTGTCGGATTAAGAATTTATTCAAACAAAACTTTAGATTCATTAGAAGATATATTCATTGGCTTTTCAAATTTAAAAAATTATTTATTGGAAAGATATAATTTGATTCCTAAATTAACTGATAAAATTAATGATATTATTAACAGTGAGAAGAAAACTTGGCTTAGGCATAAGATTGTTCACTCAAATGATTTTTATTTAGATCTAATTGAAATTGAAAATGTTTACAAAGAAAGATTCATACGCATCGAAATAGTAAGTGACTACAAAGATATTTATTCCATTAAGTGCGATTCAAAATTAAATATAGAATCCATAGATAAAGTAAGATTTATTTTGAACAACAAAATAATAAAAGCAATTGATTATTTGAACAATAATGAAAATGACAATGCTGAGGAAGAATTGTGCTTTATTTATAAAAGGCCTAAAAATATGCATGAATTCGCTCATTACGAATTAGAAAAGATATTCACATATTTGCCAAATGAAAGAGCTAAAATTGAAATTGGTTCTAATGAAGAATGGGGGTTAATTCAAGCAAAAAATTTTTATTCAAAATATGCATATAAATATGTTTTCATAGATTTTGAAAATTATAGTTATAATGAAATAAAAACACTTGTCACAGTCGCGTGTATATTGGGGTTTGTTGAAGAAACAAAAAAATAATACGTTTAATAAAAAATCAGTTGTATAATTATCATAAGTAATAAAATTTGATAGTTACTAATCATTGTGATTGTGTGTGAATTGGTTTAAAAGCTAATAAAAAATTCGAGAACTGCTCAATCACAGAATTATTAACAAACAAAACACAATGAATTAAACTCAAAATATAACAAAAAACTATACTGAACAAAGCCTACAAGCAAAACAAATAAATAAAAAGTCATTCATTTCTGTAAAACTTGAAGCTCAAAAATGTTTAATTAATTATCAATATGAGGAACTTTGAATGATTATGGTTGAAAAAGCAATCGTTCATAGAGATAAATCAATAACATTCAAATTTTATAATGGAAACGAAATAACAATAGCTGCTCTTTAACAAGTGACATTTTTGCAATTTGATAAAAGCAATGATAGAATTAAATTATCAACTAATCATGGAGTTATTTTTATAAGACTCTACTTGAATAAATATCAACTCTCGGAAGAGTATGTAAAGGTTTTTAATCTACTTGTTTTATAATTATTGTGCAGGAGGAAAAACATAAATGGAAACTATAGGAGATAGAATAAAGAGTAAAAGAAAAGAGGCTGGAATGACACAACTAGAATTAGCTAGCAAATTAAATGTTACTGATAGAGCTGTGAGTAAATGGGAGCAGAATGAAGGAAACCCTGATATTAGCATTCTTCCAAGAATTGCTGATTTATTTAATGTAACACTTGATTATCTTATGACTGGTATAGAACCTAAAAAAGAAGTAATAATAATGTCAAAGATAGAACTTTGTGCCAAAAATGACGATCCTTCAATGATTAAATCATTACCATCAAATACAGATGAAAATGGGAAAACCCTTCTAGACTATGTAAAGCAATATGATAGTAAAAAAGTTTTAAAAGCATTAATAGATAATTGCTCACATCAAACGCATTATATGTATTTATTTAATGCGCATCGAAGAACAGTGAAAGATGCAATTGAAATAATGCTTACATGTATTCCAGTTGACAGAGAACGTAAAGTAATAAAAGAAATATATGACAAAGAAATTAGAAATGCTGATGAAGATTTTATTAGAGCGTTAAATATGAATGATGATTATAGCAAAAAAATAGTTGATGGCTTTAAAAAAATCTTTAGGCTTTTAGTGAAACAATATAATAGTTTATCCGAAGAGCAAAAAGATTATTATTTTGGAATGAAAGAAAATGAAGGTGAAGGACAAACTACATGTTGGTTTAATGCATATCCTTTTTTTGTAGAATATTCTATTATAGAAAAAAAGCAAAAATTACTTTCCATTTTACTTGAACAAATCGAAAAGCATAATGCTTGGGTTGATTCATCAATAGAAAAAATAAGAAAAGAACATTGCACACAAACTGATTTTATTTATTATCGTCAACATTTTCATGGCAAAAAAGTATATTGTTTACAATCAACACTAGATTATCTTCTTTCAAAAAAAGATTTCAAACTTGCGTATAGAATAAATTCATTTTTAGAAAAGCCATATGTGAGAAGAAAAATCGAATTGCTCGAAGTAGAAAATAATGCAACTATCACAGAAAAAGATAAAACAGAATTTAGATGTGTCGATTGTCATATGATTGTTCCTGAAGAAATTGAAAAATTAAAAGATTTAAAATATGTCAAATCTATTTTAGAGAATAATT
Source organism: Firmicutes bacterium CAG:345 (assembly GCA_000433315.1). NCBI lineage: Bacteria > Bacillati > Bacillota > Firmicutes bacterium CAG:345. The sequence goes on from FR893385.1 coordinate 46,583, forward strand.
ATGCAAATTATTATGAAATGGTTTATAAGCTTTTAAAAAGCAACAAAAAAGAATTATATAAATTTTTTATTGATAATAATTTACTTGATTTAGCAGATTTTTTAATGAATGGCAACGAAAAAAAACTATTACATGAAAGTTGGGAATATTTCAATTCTAGATGTAGTGATGAATTAACAATAAAACAACCAGTAATTATAACAAGAGATAGTTATCTACCAACAACAGATAAAAAATATGTTTATTATCAAGATCTTAGAAATGTTTGCAGTGATATTGATAATGAATCGAAAAAAATAGATAAAAATAAATTATTAGAGTATTTTGAATCATTTAAAAACAATGTTTTTGAAAAGACTAAAGCAATCGTTACTGCCGAAGAAAAAGATAAGCAGGACAAAATAGAGAGAGCAAAATTGGTAAAAGGACTAACACGTGAATATTTCGACGATCTTCTTTCAAATGATGATGAAGAAATATTCGTCATAAAGTTGTGTTCGCTATTTGATGCAATTTTACGTTTTGACTATAAATGTGACGCTGAAGACTTTTACGGAAGAATGAATCAATTTTTCGATAAAGGACCTAAAAGTCAGTATTACGATAACGATGATTCCGGATATATGGTCTTAAATACTGACTATGAAAATGAATATGTTCAACCTTGGAATGATAATCGTGAATTAATGAATAAACTCAGAATTAAAAGAAACACTATAGTTCATCCCGAAAATGATGAACGTGCTAATTTAAATAATGAAGAATTAAAACAATGTTTAGATTTTGTTTTTGCAGCTAATGGAGGAAATATATTCAATGGATAAGTATCAAATAAATTTTTTAAAAGGAATTATAGTCAGTGTAGATAATGCTGATGGATGTGGAAATTTTGAAATAGATAGTGAAGGTAATTTAATTATTGTACAAAATGAGAATTACAACATTACAAATTATGTTTTGAAGATCAAAAACAAAGATTTATCATCAGTTTCTTATTATGTTAATGCATGGAAGAAAGCTAATATAGAAAATGATATTGCAAGCATTCCAGTTGACTTTAACAATCCAACAACAATTATAAAAATCGAATTAAAAGATGGATTGGTTGATGATTTCAATGCGCAAATAATCTTAAAGAATGCTGATAAAGCGTCATGGGATGAAAAATACTCAAAAAAGGTCAATGAAGAAAGGATAAAAAATATTGGCTGCATTTTATGCGATGAAAGCATGATTCACACGTTAATATTTAAGCCTTGCTGTAATAAATATAATTATTCTATCGTTAAATGGTATGCAAAAGGATACATGAAAAACCAACATTATAGTGAAATAAATAAACAATATTTTTTAGAAGAACAAAAAATAAATACAAAATTTTATTCAAACATTGAATGTGCATTTTACGTTGCTGCAGAAATATCTCAATTTGATAAATATGGTAATTTACTAGTTTCAACAAAAATAAACTTCTAGAGGTTTGCGATAATGTTAAAATATTTATTTTTTGATATTGAATGCTCTAATTGTTTTGGAAGAAATCCAAAGATGTGTGAGTTTGGATATGTACTAACTGATGAAAATTTTAAGGTGATACGAAGCGATTCAATTCCTATGTCACCAGGTAGAAAAAATCATGAAAATAGATTTGATCTAACTATATACAAAAGAGACCCTGAATTTCAATGGGCATACGATATCGATTATTATTTTAAATGCCCTGAATTTCCTGAATACTATGAATTAATAAGTAGATTATTTAAAACAGAAAATGTTGTTATATTTGGATATTCTATTGATAATGATATTCGTTATTTAGACAACGCTTTTAAAAGATATAAATTAAATCCTATTGAATATGAAGTTTATGATATTCAAAGAATGATGAAATATTATTCTGAGAAAAAAGAAAGATTTATGGGGCTAGAGGATGCGTTTAAAAAACTTTGTTCAATAAATGAATTTATAAAACTGCAAAAGCATTTGTCTAGAGACGATGCATTTATGGCAATGAGAGTTCTTCAAAAAATGTGTGAGAATCTTGAGGTAACTCCTTTAGAAATGATTGAATTGTGTGATAATTGTAAATATGATTCAAAAGAGTATTTAACAAAATACAACAAAAATCAATATTACAAAAAAGAAAAGGAAATTGGCCAGACTATGTGGGGAAATTTTTATAGAGAATGCACCCCAATGTTAGAAAATGATGAATCTATAGGAAAAATAATCACTATTAGTGGAAAAATCAAAGAAAATCCTATTGTGTTACAAGAATTAATAAAACTAATAAAAGATAATGGTTTTATTGGCTTCGATAAAATAAGTGGATCCGATTATTTAATATCTTTAAACAATGAAGATTCTATTAGAATTAAAAATGCATTGAAGCATCCTTATCACGGAAAAATTATAACAATTCAAGAGTTTCAAAATTTAGAAGTTAAAATATAGAGTATGCAAAATTTCATTGCTTAGAATATGCATTGAATCAATATTGATTATCAAACTAATAATAGTAGAATAGGTCTGATACAATGCTATCAGGCTTTTTTGTTGCAAAAATATCAGAATTTACGTTTAAAACGCGATATTTTGCTTTAAAAATAGAATTTTATTAGTTTGACAGGCTGTTGGTAGGCTTCGTTTAGAGGTTCTATTAGTAGCTTTTTATTTTGCTTTTGCACGATTTAAACTCAAGGGTGCTAAAATTCTACACGATTTAACACAATTTGAAATTTGAGATAATATAGCTTTGACGTTATTCCACAATTTGCTTGTAATTTTCTAAAACTTGTAATTTTCTGAAAAAAGTGCTATAAGTTTTATGTAATTTAATACTATATTTATAAGGCTTATATTTTGCTAACAATAGTGAAAAACAATGGTTAATTGAATATCTAAAAACTATTGCATAAAAATACTGACAAATGGAGGTTGAAAGAATATGTTAAGAAATAAATTGTCAATTATTGGTTACACAGTACTTTTATCGATAACTTGTGTTAGTTTAGTTGCATGTGGTAATATTGACGACAGTGGTGAAAACAAAAATCCTGTTCACGATACTTCAAAATGGTTTACAGAAGAAGAATTGTCGTTAAAAGGGCTTACTGGTTTGACTGCACCGACTGGATTGTCAGGAGAGATGCAATCAAGCGATGCATGGTATAACGGCGGATACTCATTTTCACAAGTCTGTCCGAATGAAGATACATTTATGACGAATGCAGAAACATATTTTTCGTATTTTAAAACAAATTATAATGGAATGTTCGGCAAACCAAAACTTGAAAAGTTTAGTATGGATACAAACGAAAATTGGTATATTATAGAGCAAAAGAATGATTTGTCTGACTATTTCGATAATAATCCTAGTAATTTGTACGAGTTCTATTATGTAAGGGATAACACTTTAGATAATGGCTATTTTACAAGAGGCTCGGTTTGGATTTTTGAAATTAGATATGAATTTGATACTAATTCTAATGAATATAAATTTAAACTATTTATTGAAAGTGCTGATTCTTCTCGAAATGGAATTTATACAAATTATTACAAAATGAGATGAAGTCAATATATATAATTGATTGGAGAATAGATGTTAGCAAAACAACACAATGTTCCGTAAAATCGCAACGAAATCAACAATTCCTATTTCATATATTTTTTAACAGTAGCTTTGATGAACATACGAGTAAATTGATGTGATATATGTGACAAGGTAGTAAATTTAGTAATAGTTCAAAAGAAAATCTTTGAAATTTAATTTGAGTTGGCTTATTTTATGTGCTTAAATATCTATAAATGTTAAATTGAAGAGTTAGTGATAGTTATGTTACATATTGTGCTATATTAAGAAACGATATTCAAAAATACTGTTGCTAAAATTTTCATAATTACAAGAGTAGTGCTAGCATTGATACTATGCTATCAACTCTTACATAAGAATGCATTAGTTTGATACAGTAAAATGTGTCGAACTTTTTTATTTTTACGAGAGTTTGATTCTTACTATAGTTTCGAACTCGCAAACTTTGATACATAAAATATTATATTTTTTCATTTTATTAAACATTTATGTCTTACTCAAATTTATAAATTGATATTTTATAATTAGCTTTTTTTGATATTTTAATGCTACTCCTGTTCCACCACATGAACCTAATTCATTATTGACCGGAATCATAAAGGAAAAAGCAAGTGCAATATACCCTTCATCTTTATTAAAAACTTTGGATGGTATTTTAATATCTTCATAACTATTATAAGAAATATAATAATTATGCCATTTTTTCTTTTTTGTAAATACATAATTATCATTTGCTATACTATCATAATCATATTGCTTAAGAAGTATGGATGATTGTTCATAAGAAACATAATGACTGTCTTCGTTTAAGAAAACAAATACTTGAGTATCATTATTGCATGCAATATAGTCAGAACTCATATACCAAAGACCTAAATATAATTTTATGGTTATGTCTTCTATATCATATTCGTTTTGTAACTCGCAGTCCAAATAATAAGGTTGTTCTGATTTATGAATAAACGCATTATTTGAAGGTGTACATCCACATAAAACTAATAATAACATTAAAAACATAAAATTTTTTTCATAATAGATAATCTCCTTTTAAATTATTATTCTAAATGAATGGCGTCTATACTCAAAATCAATATACAAAAAATTTGATATAAAACCGATGAATATTTAAAATCATATGTACTCATCTTCCTTTTAGCTATTTTTATAATAAAATTCCTTAATAATTTTTAAGAAAATTACCTTTTATATGATACTTAAATAGATTTTATTATCAATTTGCTACCCAATAAAAATATTCTTTCGCTTTTTCTCTTTCAGCGGGACATCGTGAGCAAAATCGTGTTGTATCTATTGATTTAAAGAAATTAACTATATGTCAGCTTTCTAGTTCTCCTTCTAATGAATTGTTTATTAAAGATATTTTTGTCAAAACAAAATACAAAATAGTATACGAAAAAAATATGGATGATTATCTTCTTTGTCATGCTGCTTTCGTTATTCCAGTAGCATTTGCTTGCTATAAAACAAATGGTAACCTCAATAAAATTAAAAGAAATAATGCTTATCTAAATAAAATTATCGATGCCAATATAGAAGCATATAGAATTATAAGTAATGCTGGTCATGAAATATTACCTGATGATGATAAAGACTTTGAAAGCAAAAAATATAGAAAAACTTGCTTTAAAATTTTTAAATTGATGTGTGGAACTAGTCTTGGAAAAATTTGTGCTTCTGATCATGCGATAAATGCTACTGATGAAATGAGTGCATTAAATGAAGATTTTTAAAAATTTTTTGATGAAAATAATGCAGCTTATCCTACATGGATTGAATTAGAAAATGACTATAAGAATTATTTAAAAAGACTATTTTAAAAACAATTATCGAAGACTTATTTCTCAGTGTACTTTTTTTCTAATTTGTGCTATAGGAATTAGAAAAAGCGCCATTGGTATGGTTCATCTTTATAGCCAAAAAGTACAAAATTGCTGTGTTGAATTAGGATTGATAACTCATAATAAAATTAAGCGCTATTCTATTTTATTTAAAATTATTTGCATTCCTGGATATATTATATATGTTTTACTCAGCGCATATTTGATAAATGGTTTCAAAAGATTTCTTAAAGGTTTTTGGCAACTTCTTGTTATTCTATCAATCATTAATTTATTTGATCAATTATTAATTGATAATTTTTGGGTTGGTTATACTAATGCTTGGATAATACCTGGAACAGAAAACTTAAAACAATATATCACTAAAAAAGATAAATGTAAAAAATGGCTTTTTGGCACAGTTGGTATGGTAATAATATCAGCTATATTATCAGGATTAATGACAATTTTTATCAATTAAAATGTCTCAATACAACCATTTCAATATAAAACTAATTAATAAATCATATTATCATTCATTTTAAAATTACAAACTATTGCTTTTATTGCTTTAAAGTGTTATTCTTTAAAAGCAACTTAAGGGAGTAGTTGACTCATTGAGTGATTGACCTACAAACCGGTCATAAAAACCAGGTTAATCTTAATTAACGAGACTTATGTTAGCTATTTTTAGAGGCTAACTATAGGGTCTCGTTTTATTATGGGGGATAAACAAAATACTATGGATACTCTAATTTGGGTTTTAACTGCTATTGGATTAGGAGCAGGGCTTGCTATGGATGCTTGTGCAGTATCCATGAGTAATGGATTAGCTAATCCAAAAATGAAACTTGATAAAATATTTACCATCGCTGGATTTTTTGGCGTATTCCAAATAATTATGCCAATTTTCGGTTATTTAGCTGTCACTGTTTTAAGCGCTGCTTTAGGAGAAAAATTTACTACAATTTTCAGTTATTTAGTACCATGGATTGCTTTAATCTTACTTTTGATTTTAGGAATTAAAATGTTAATTGAAGGTATTAAAGAAGGCAAAAATAATAAAAAGGAAAAAGATAATACAGAAGAAACCGTAAAAAATTTGACTATCAGAGGACTTTTTATTCAAGCAATAGCTACATCAATTGATGCATTAAGTGTCGGTGTTATTTATGGAAATGTTGTTCCTTTAGAAGCCTACTTAACATTCTTAATCGTTGGTATAGTTACTTTTGGAATCAGTGTTGCCGCAGTCTTCATCGGAAAAAAATTCGGAACTATATTTTCTAACAAAGCAACTATAGCTGGTGGAATCATTCTTTGTGCAATTGGCTTAGAAATTTTCTTTACTCATTGGAATGATGTTGTCGCTGGAATTAATGCTATTTTTAATTTATTTTAATGTTTTAAGGAGTAGTAAATAAAATGATTCTTACTTTTGTTGATTCTTGTCCAATTTATCTTCAATCAATTGCCTTTGTAGTAGGTTTAATTGTCGGTACTATTTGTTTAGTCAAGTTCTGCGATATTTTTGTTGATTCGGCAAGTACAATTGCCAAAAAACTTCATATATCTGAATTAATTATCGGTTTAACTGTTGTTGCTATCGGTACAAGTTGTCCTGAACTAGCTGTTTCAGTATCCGATTCTATATCATCACTATTAGAAAATAGCAATGCCAACGTTGCAATAGGCAATGTCATAGGAAGCAATATTTGTAACTTACTTCTAGTATTAGGATTTTCTGCTGTATTTACTCCGATTGTTGTAAAAAAATCTGTTTGCAAACGTGAATATCCATTTTTATTAATAATATCAGCTCTTCTAGTCTTATTTGTAATCTTATTCGGAACAGGATCTTCTATAACTGGTAATTATGCAATATTAAGATGGGAAGCTATAATTCTTGTTGTTCTTATGTTTGTTTATATTTGGTTCTTAATACACAATGCAAAAAAACATCCAGATGAACAATTAAATACTGAAGAAGAAAAACTTACAGAAGAAAAAGAGAAAGATATGAAATTATGGAAGGCTATAATTTTAGTTATAGTCGGAGCAGCTGGAATTGTCTTTGGAGGAGAAGCTGTTGTCTTTGGTGCCAAAGGATTAGCTTTACAAGTTTCTGATGCTGCTCACTTAGACCATGATTTAGCAGAATCTTTAGTTGGATTAACAATTGTGGCAGTAGGAACTTCTTTACCTGAATTAGTAACAAGTGTTGTTGCAGCTAAAAAAGGACAAAATGAATTAGCCTTAGGAAATGTCATCGGTTCTAATATTTTCAACATTTTATTCGTTTTAGGAATCGCTGGTACAGTTAATCCTTTAACCACTGGTTCTCAAGTTATTATCGACGCCGTCGTTATGATGGTTGCAACAATTGTTGTTTTCATTTTTGCCCTAACTGGAAAAATTAAACGTTCTGGTGGTATTGCATTGCTATGTATCTATGGTGCTTACTTAGCATATCTAATTGTTCGTACAATAATGTAAATTAAAAGGAAAATAATACTTTTTAAATTTATTATTTTCCTTTTTTGTATGAATAAAATTAAATTTTTCCGAATAATTTTGTCCTTCTTCTACCGCTTCTTTATAAAGAGAATGTATTTTTCTAACATTTTCAACAAACATCTTCCCCGCTGGGGTTAAAGAAATACTTTTTTGTGTTCTATCAAAAATTTTAAATCTAATTTCTTCTTCTATCACTTGAATTTGATAACTTAAAGAAGGTTGAGAAATGTATAACATATCAATAAAATTTTCTTGTCAAATTATTATATATTAATACTAGAGGAGGTAAATATGAAATCATTAATAGTTTATTTTTCTAGAAGAGGAGAAAACTATGCAGTAGGAAATATTAAAGAAGGCAATGCCAAACAAGCAAAGACAATTATGAATGCTATTTGGGATGGCTATGAATTAGCAAATAACTTATAACTTAATTAATCTTATTTTCATTATTAAGAGGTATTTTTTCCTCTTAATTTTTTTAGGTAAAAATATACTCATATATTTTTATGATATATTAATTAAAGGTAAATATTTTTTTACAAATATAGGTATATTATGAAGAATAAAATAAATAAAAATACTATTCCCAATGACTTTTCTATAAAGCTAGTCTTAATCGATGCATTTCCCGTTTTATTCTTTGGACTTTCGGGAATATTTTTAGGGTTAATTTTAAATAATTTTTTATTTTATATTGGAGCAACAATATGCATGTTATCTGGAATATTAAAGGTTTTATGGAAATTTATAGTTGCTAAAAAAAGAAAAATATCTGGCCATTATTTTTGCAGATGAGAATTGCAACACCAATTGGTTTTGTTATTACTTTAATATCTATTATATTATCTGGAATTCAAAGAACTCTTTCTCCGCTAATTAATTTTCTTTTGTATCCTTTACCGCTGACTTTCTTTATTATTGGCTTAATTAGTCTTTTATCAATGATAATATTTACTTTTGTCTTAGATTCTTCAAATGCTAAATCAAATTGGATTAATCAAATATGCAATAGCCTTTGTCAATTATCTTTCTTTATTTCTTTTCTAATCATCTTTTTAATGTACTAGATTTTAAAAAAAGTACATACTATACTATTCATATGAAAGAAAACTTGGAAAATAATTTAAATATAACAATATCATTTGATAATAAATATAACGGAAATAAAAAAGATAGAATACGATATAAAACATCAAATTTCTCATTAGTCTTTATAGGAGGATTAATTATTTTTTGTGCTGGAATTTACCTAATGTTTTTCCATTTTCGTCCTAGACCAATTGGAATTCAAAAATATGAAGCAATATTTATATTTGTTTTAGGTATAGTATTAATAATAGCATCTCCTTTTGCTTTCATTTTTTCAAAGATGAATGCCAAATTTGATGGGGAAATTATGTTTAACATAAAAAAAGATGAATCTAATCCTGATTATCAATTAAATGTTACTGGATATAAAAAAGAAAAATTATGCAAAGAAACTTGTATTATAAATTCAATCGAAGCAAAAAAACTTTCTACGAAATAAATACTAGAAAAGGGAAGAATTATATTATTCCTTTTTCTCAAATTTCTGAAGATAATAAAAACAAATTATCTGAAATAGCTGCTCTTTTAAAAGAACATAACACAATTAAGAATTAAATATTTTGGAGAAAGTAATGAAAAATATTTTAGCCATGGATTTAGGGAAAACAACGCTGGGACTAGCTATATCTAGATCAGGAATTCTTGTTACTCCTTTAACTAATATCAAGTTTCCTGCAGAAGATTATGATGAATGTATAAAACTTTTACTTGACACAATTAAATTTGAAAAAATAGAGCATATCGTAATTGGACTTCCTTTATTTCCTAGCGGAGATCCTTGTGAAATGACTCCTGTTGTTGAAGAATTTATAAAAAAGATAACTCCTTTATTTCCTAATATAGATATCAACAAAGTTGATGAAAGAAATTCTACCGTAGAAGCTGCTGAAATGCTTCATTTAAATAATAGAAAAGCAAAAAATCAAAAGTCTATTATTGATAGTGCCGCGGCCATGATAATTCTCGAGCGATTTTTAAAACAAATTGGGCAATATTAAGCTTGGATATCCAAGCTTTTTTTATTTTAAATATATTATTTAACTTTATGAAAAAAATTAATATTTATTTAATAAAGTTTAATAATTATTTTTTAATTTATTTTCAAATAAACTATTGAATTTTATTAAAATATTATCTATATTTTAGATGTTACAATAAAAAGGAAGTAAGAATTACTATGTTAGAAGAGAATGAATTATATGACAAAGCTTTGAAAATTGCTAATGGTGAAATAAAATATAAAGAAACTATTCCATATTCATATAAATCAGGAAGCACATTTTTTATCGAAGGGATAAAAAGTGCTTCTCGAGAAATAGAGTATTTAAACTCAAGGTTTCCTTTTTGTATTACCAGAGATGGTATTGCTGCTTTTGAGCCTGATATACGTTTTTTAATAGTAAATACCGATGAAATTAGTACTGATATTCTCGAAGATTCTTCTATTATTGGTTTATTTATCATGCCAAAAGTAAAAAAAATAATAGGTGAAGAAATTTATTTCAAAGTAAAGTATTTATGGGTGCATAATGATAATCAGTTTTTTGCAACAATAAATAACGCTCTCTTCAATAAAGATATTACTGAATTATTATTTTATTCTCATTTAAATGATTCAACAGCTTTTAAAATTCCAGAATCAGTTATTAAAATTAATAAATTTGCTTTCAAAGGTGTAAAACATCTTCGTACTCTTTATGTACCAAATAATATTTCACTTGATGATATCGATATTACTCCTTCAGTTAACATCATACGCTATTAAATAATTTGACAAAAAAATATTTATATGATACATTCAAAGAAGTTTGATTATCAAACTATCTAATTTGTTCATCGGAGGACACTAGATCGCAATCTAGTTTGTCGATAAGATGTCGAGTGCGCTCGGTTATATTGAAAAATATAACCTTTTTTGTTTGTTGTATAGAAGGAGGAGCTGTTTATGAAGAAAATTGATCTATCTGAACATTTTACTTTTAAAAAACTTTTACTTTTTAGTATCCCATCTATTTTTATGATGATTATTTCATGCATCTATGGAATAGTTGATGGATTATTTATCACCAATATTATAGGTGACGATGCCTTTACAGGAATTAATTTAATCATGCCTGTTGTTATGATTGTCGGTACAATTGGTACTATGTTCGGTACAGGTGGAGGAGCTTTAATTTCAAAATTCTTAGGAGAAGGAGATAAAGAGAAGGCTAACAGATTGCTTTCAACTTTCTCAATATTCATATTTATATTAACAGCTATAATAGGATTTATTTTACTTATTCTTATTGAACCTATTTCTTACGCAATTGGCGCTGATGAAAGCACTATTCAATATTGTGTACCATATGGAAGAATTTTGTTAGCCTTTATGCCTTTTTACGCTTTACAACTCGCTTATCAAAATCTAATAATTGTTGCAGGTAAGCCTCATTTTGGATTAATCATTACAATTATTGCTGGTCTTGTTAACGGATTATTTGATTTTTTGTTCATCTATGTTTTTAATTTCGGAGTTCAAGGAGCTGCGTTTGCAACTATTTTATCCCAAGTCTTTGGAGCAATTATTCCACTTGTTTATTTCTTTAGAAAAAAAACTAGCAGTTTAATCCATTTTGAAAAACCTATCTTAAATTTTAAAGATATTGGCAAAGCTGCTTATAATGGCTCAAGTGAAATGGCATCTAACGTTTCTATGTCCTTAATTAATATGCTATATAACATTCAACTTTTGCAAATATTTGGAAAAGGTGGTGTTAGTGCATATGGAACAATCATGTATGTTGGGTTTATTTTTATTGGAACTTTCTTCGGATTTTCAATGAGTGTTGTACCTATAATGGGATATAACCTGGGAGCTAAACGTACTGATGAATTACATAACGTTTTTAAAAAGAGCTTAATTATTATCACTACTTTTTCATTAGTACTCACAATGCTAGCTGAAGCCTTATCATATCCATTAGCATTTATTTTCTTTTCCAAAAATCAAGAACTTTTAGATCTCACCACAATAGCAATAAGAATTTACGCTTTATCCTATTTATTAAGTGGATTTAATATCTTTGGTTCATCAATGTTCACAGGTTTAAATAATGGGTTTGTATCAGCCTTAATTTCTTTTTCAAGAACATTAATATTCCAAGTAGTAATGATTTTCATAATTTCTTTAATATTTGGGCCTTATGGAATTTGGGCTGCAATGTTATTTGCCGAATTCTTTTCATTAATTGTCACAGTAGTATCAATTATTGTTAATCACAAACGATATGGATATTACTAATTATTAAAAAAACTACATATATAAAAAGCCATATTTAATACAATTTTTTCAAAAGAAATAAATATGGCTTTTTTACTATAATTTTTTACCGCAGTTATTACAATAATTAGCATCTAATGGATTTTCTGAATTACAATAATGACACTTTTTTATTAAACTCTTTCCGCAATTTGAACAATATTTTGCATCTTTAAAATTTTTATTATGGCAATATGGACATTCAATTTGATTTTTATTCATAGTATCAGAAACAGTATCAATAGCTGGTTTTATATTCTTAGTCAATTCATTTATAACTATTGCTTGATCTTTGGTAAAATATGCATATATTGCACGATTATATCCAATTAATAAGAAAATTATTCCAGGAGTTATTAAAAATACACCTATAAAACATAAATAAAATAATGTAGGCTGTTCCATAGTAGAAAAAGCTTTAAAAAAATCAATCAATCCAAATGTCATACACGCTATACCAGAAATTAAAAAAACAAAACCTAAAATTCTAAAAATTATCTTTTTATTTTTATGTTTGCGCTCTTTTTCATCATCTATCATTTGGTTAACTTCATCATATTTTTTCATATTTAGTCTCCATAACATCATTTTAACAAAAAATTATCTAATAACATAGTTTATTTATTAATAAATTTATGCTAGTCTATGTTTTCAAAGGTAATTATAGATTATGAATATTTTATTAGTTAATGATGATGGATATAATGCTGAAGGTATTCTACTTTTGCAAAAGAAATTAAAAAAATATGGTGAAGTAACAATAGTTGCTCCTAAAAACAGCATGTCTGCCAAGTCATGTTCTTTAACAATAAGAACTGGTCTTAAAGTTGTTGAAGAAAGTGAAAACGTGTATTCAGTTGAAGGGTTTCCCGCCGATTGTACTTCTTTTGGTTTGGTTGAATTAAATAAACATTTCGATTTGGTCGTATCTGGTTGTAATCACGGATTAAATATTTCCGATGATATAAATTATTCAGGAACAATAGGAGCTTGTGTTGAAAGTATAAAACATAAAGTACCAGCCATAGCTTTTTCATGTGAATTCAACTTTAATATTGTCGATAAATATTTTGACAAAGTTATGAATTATATTATTGAAAATCAATTGATATCTTCCAAATATATTTTGAATATCAATTTTCCTAAAGGAAATTATGTCAAGGATATAAAACTAACAAAAAGCATCTCTACTGAATACGATAGAGCGTATTATAAACATGAAGATGGACTATACTATTGTCAGAGATTAGAAATATGTAAAGAAATTCCAATCGACTCTGAAAATTATGCAGTAAATAATGAAATTATTAGTATATGCCCTTTGACGAATTCTTATTTTAATTCAAATCTCTATGATAATTTAATCAAAAAAATTTAATTATAAAATCCCTAGTTTCTCAAAGATTAATAGTATATAATTTCATAGGAAGGAGATAAATATGGTAAAAAACATTAAAATTAAAAAAGTCAAATATTTCTGGCTTTATATAGTTCTAGGTGCATTAGGAGTCATTGCTTCAATAATTCTTGCACCAATATGGAATTTCTGGGAACAATGCCCTTGGAAAACTTGGGGGCAAAGCATATTAGGAATAATAATTGCCGCCGCTATTTTATTCTATGTTGGCTATTATCTAATAAAAAAGATTATTAGATCAAGAGGTGTAATACAAGTTTTATACATAATTGAATGTGTAGTTCTTGTATTAATAGCAATTGGCAGTATTTTAACCCAGCTTCAAATTCTTCCTATTAAAGAAATATGTATGATAATAGGATTAATATTCTTGAGTGAAGGTGTAATTGATTTATTCCGTGCTTATTTTCATCAAAGAGATTCAAAAACAAGTTATCCAATGTGGAGACTTTGCATCGCAATTGGCGCAGTCACGCTTGGAACATATATGTTCGCTAAACCATTTTTCCAAAATATAGTAGTACTTTGGGTCTTTGTTTCATTACTATTTGTATTAAGTATCGCATTGATTGTCTTTGGTGCAATGTGTAAGCCAGCAGGAAAACCAAAAAAAGTCAAAGAAAACAAAAAAAATAGCGATAATAAAAAAGCAATAGAAGAAAAAGAAGAGAAAAAAGAACAAAAAATTATTGAACCAAAAATAACTGAATTTAAACCAAAAGAAACAAAATCTTCTTCAAAAAAAGATGAAAAAGAAGAAGAGAAAAAAGATAAATAAAAATCCTCAAAAAATGAGGATTTTTTCTTTTATCTTCTTGCAATCTCAAAACAAAAATGGTATTATTAAAAAGCTGTTTAAAACAGCACTAATAAATAACAAATTCAAAAATTATGTTGACATTAATATTAAAATTTGTTATTCTAATACATGCCGGGTGTTTAGCTCAGCTGGGAGAGCATCTGCTTGACGTGCAGAAGGTCATAGGTTCGATCCCTATAGCACCCACCATTTAGGTTAAAATTGTTGCATGTATTGCAACTTTTTTATTAAATTAATATCGTGGAGCAGTACCCAAGCGGTTGAAGGGACTGGTCTTGAAAACCAGCAGAGGTTAGTAGCCTGCCAGGGTTCGAATCCCTGCTGCTCCGCCATGATAGTAGAATAGGTCTGATACAATGCTATCAGGCTTTTTTGTTGCATAAATGGCAGATTTTATGCTTAAAATGCGATATTTTGCTTTAAAAATTGAATTTTATTAGGTTCACAGGTTGTTAGTATGCTTTATTTAGAGGCAGTATTAGCATCTTTTTATTTTGCTTTTACACGATTTAACCTTAAGGGTGCTAAAATTCTACACGATTTGACTAGGGGTGCTAAAAATTTACAAGATTTAACACGATTTGAATTTTGAGACAATTTTGATAAAAATCCAAGCTCCATATAGATAAAAAGGCAAAAAATTGTTATAATTTCTACAAGATTATAGAAAAATGTGGATGAGGAGTATTTATGACTTATAAAGAGGCAGTCAAAAAATTAAGACTTAAAATGTTGATGACTCAAAAGGAGTTTACAACTATAAATAGGTGGGAAACAGGTAAATATGTTCCAACTATTAAAGTAAGAAGAAAATTACAACCATATTTTGAAAAGTATAATATTGAGGTGGATGCGTTATCCTCAATTCTTTGCTACAAGAGCATTTTTAAAACGTTTTGAGCAACCTGAACAAAATGGTATTATTTGGCATACTCAAGGTTCAGGCAAGACTGCTTTAGCTGCTTTTTCAAATCGTGTTATAAAAGATTACTTTGGACATAAGAAAGTAGTAAATACTAGATTTTTCTTTGTCGTAGATAGAATGGATTTATTAAGACAAGCAAAAACAAAATTTGAAAACAGAGGATTTTACTTATCATCTTTAAATGTTTATCAAGGAATCATTAAAATCTGTTCAATGGATGGATAAAGATGAGTTTATTGATAAATGTTCACACGAAAATGTGAAATTAGTAGTTAAGGAAATTTTATAAAGAAAGTTGTAATTTTAGGAGGTGTTTTAAATGAATGCTATTTTTAAACTTGATGGATTAGTATTAGAAACTGAAAGATTAATATTACGTCCGTTTAAACAATCGGACTTAGATGATTTTCATGAATATGCTTCAGTTGAAGGCGTTGGAGAAATGGCTGGTTGGAAACATCATGAAACAAAAGAACATACGCAATTAATATTAGATAAATTTATTAGTAATGATAAAACATTTGCTATTGTTTTAAAGGAAAACAATAAAGTTATTGGTTCTTTAGGCATTGAAGAATATGGTATGGAGGAAAAACTATCTGAATTTTTTAATTATAATGGAAGAGAAATAGGATATGTTTTATCTAAAGATTATTGGGGAAAAGAAATAATGCCTGAAGCAGTAAAGACTGTGATTGATTATTTATTTAATGTTAAAAATTTAGACTTCCTAACTTGTGGATATTATGACTTTAATATTCAATCTAAAAGAGTTCAAGAAAAGTGTGGCTTTAAACCATATAGAAAACTTGTAATAGAAACAAAAATAGGAACAAAAGAACAATCAATATTAAATTTACTAATTAATCCAAAAAAGAAAATTGAGTTTATATTTTCACATCCAGAAACTTTAATTTGGAAAGAAATCATAAAATATGAATCAAGAAAATTAGATGATGATACAGTAAAGTCTTTAATTGAGTTATCCAAGCAATGGCAAGAAGAAGATTGTTCTTATGGCATGATTGTAAACACTAAGGATAATTTAAGAAAACCTTTATATGTAGCGGTTAAAAATGATAAGATAATTGGATATATTTTTGGACATTATTATAAGCTAGAAAATAAAACATCATACATTGAAGTTGGAAGTAATTGTTTTATGATAGATGAAATATATGTTATTCCTTCATATAGAAGTAAAGGTGTAGGTAAAGAATTATTTAAATTAATGGAAAATGAAATCAAAGAGTCTTGTGATTATATTACATTAAGTACATCTACAAAGGATTATAAAAAAATATTACATTTTTATGTGGATGAGCTAGATATGAATTTTCATAGTGCATTTTTAATTAAAGATTTATAACAAACTACTAGGCGTGCAAAAGGAGATTATTAAAATGAGTGAAGCATACAAGTTTTTAAAAGAATGTGTTTCATTTTTTGTCTTATCTATTAATGGAGATTTTCCAGCTGAGAGACCTTTCGGAGCAGTAATGCAAGTAGGAGATAATTTATATTTATCTACTAATGATTTAAATGAAGCTCATAAACAAATTAGATTAAATGGTAATATTCAAATTGTTGCTAAAAAGCCAGATTCAAGAGAATGGATTAGAATAACTGGTGTAACTAGTGAATGTAATGATATTGATTCAAAATTAAAAGATAGTATTATAAATAAGAACAACGAAGAAGCTAGATATTACATGAATAAAATTAAAACATTATCCAATAATTTCGAACTTCCCAATGATTATTGTCAAGAATAAGAAAGAGTATATAAAGCTTTTAAATCTTTAAACAATCTAATATAAGTATTATATTTCTTTTATTTTTTTAAAAAATATACTATCATAAAACTAAGTTCTTACATTTAATGTATCGCGGAGGATTTATGAAGATAATTGATAATATAATCTATATACAAAATAATAAAGCAATTAATTTTTATAAAGATGAAAATGATTGTCTTTATATTTCTGAAAAAGATATTCCTAATATTTTCTTGTGCAATAATGAGGAAATTATTATAAGTGATTTTAAAAAATTTATTAATAGAGAATCTATTGATTATAATGAAAATAAACATATAGAAAACAATATCATCTTATACAATATTAACTTAGTTTTGTATTATGGATATTATGAATACTTAAATCAAACAAAAATATTTTATTCCTTTTTAAAAGAAAATAATTTAACTTCTACTATCTGGATGTATTTATGTGATGTCTTAGAAAATAAAACCAATAAATCATCTTTTTTAAAAATATTTAAAAATTATGAAAATATTTTTTCTACTATAGAAAAATTAAAAACTTCTGAACATTCCAAAAATTATTCTGCTTTTTTCATTCCAGATGAAAATTTAATTAATGATATGATTTCAAAATTAAAAGATGAATATTATTTAAATGATGATTTTGGTGTTTTAAAAGAAAAAGATAGTTTTAAAAATATTACTTCAGATTTCTATGAAAACTATTTTGATTATGATAATCTTTCTTATGAAAATAATCTTTCTTCCTTTACTTATCTTTTTCTAAAAGCAATGCCTTATATTTCTGGAAATGAAGAAATTTTATGTGGCATAATTCTTTTAGATTTAATTAATAACAATGATTTATATTCAAAAAATTATACTTATTTAAATGAAATTGATTTAGGTATTTTTATCAAAGAAGCAACTGAAAATTTAAAAGAAGATCCTTTGTATTTAAAAGAAAAAATTACTAAGTTATTTTATTATGAAAAAAATCCAACAATAAGATATAAAGATCCAGATTCTTCTTTATTGAAAGAATCAACACAAGAAAACATCATCAATTATATTGTCGAATTTATTCAAAAAAATAAAGCATATAGTGGTAGATATGATTATTTTAGAGGAAAAGAACCAACAAAAGATCCTAATGACCCTTTTAGTGAATTCTATACATCAAATGTTTATAAACTTCATTTTCATTGTGAATTTAATAATTTTAAACTTAATGTCGGAAAAAGTATGACTAAACAAAATACTTTAGTTTTTAATGTCGATGGAAATGCATATATAGAAGCACCAATTGATTTAAATAGACGTGATTTATTTATTCTTAATATATATGATGAAATAAAAAATAAATTAGCTCCTGATGCATTCGAAGAATTAGAAACTGATGCAATAAAAAAATTAGATATTTCATTAAATCATAAATTAAAAGATATTTTTGATATTAAGAAATTAAAATTCGAATATATTATAAATTGGAATATAGAAATAACTACCGATAATGGTTATTAATCTTATTCTTGAATTTAAAAATTATCAAATTAAAAAAGGTTAAGAAATATTTTCCAATACTTCTTAACCTATTTTATTTTTTATTCGGCTTTTTTTGTATCTTCAGCAGTTTTCTCTTGTTTTACAGCTGGAGCAGGATAAGATGGTGTAGAAAGAAAGTCTTGAACCATTTGTTTACGTCTTTCTTTCTTAGATTTAATTGCATCATATTTATTGGCATAATGTCTTAAAACAATAATTATAAATATAGTAGCAACTAAGAATATAACTGTTCCTAATATTCTAAAATCAACAACTCCATTTATACCTAAAAAGCTAGCAAAGCCTTTTTGTGCAGCATATAACGGATTATTTTCAGTAAGTTTTGGTAAGTTATAAGCAACCATTCCTAAAATAGCAAGGACAAAACCTAACAACCAGATAGCACCGAAGACTGATAAAAGAATTATTTCGTTTCTTTTATAAGCTTTAGCATTATTTTTCTTAGGAGCAGCCATAATTATTTAGCTTCTGGGGCTGGTGCTTGAGAAGCACGCATTTCTTGTTCATACTTAACAAGATTTTGATACATATTATTAAAGTTTTGTAACCAAGCTTGAGTATATTCTTGACCTTTGGCATTGAAAATACTTACCAAAGTATTTAAAACATCTTGCATTGTGCGTCCTTCTTCAAGCTTTTTACTGCCATTAAGATAATTGAGATATTCAGCAAATTGATCAAATAATCCTAAAAGTGTAGGATCTTGATTTCTAATTTTGCTCTTGATAAAGAATGTTAAGCCGATAACATTTTTTAATTCTTCATCAATAAAGTGAATGGATGGATCTGCATGAATATTGAATTCAGGAGATGTAACATCAACACCTTGTGCACGCTTAGCATTGCGAATTGAATTTGCAACGTTATTAAGTTCAATAAATTTTGCACTGATAATTGATGAAACAACATGCATACTTCTTGCACGATAGAACAAATCATATGAATTAAATAATTCTTTTAATTCTGGTTCAAGTGTTCCATCTTTTTCAAATGTATTGATATATCCATTTAAGATATCAATAATAACTTCATGAATAGATACGATTTCTCCAGCATATTTAACAAGTAAACTTGTTTCAACACGAAGTTCTTTTTGACTATCAGCATTTGTAACAATAGAAACAAATGGAGTATCAGAATCTTCAGTACGACCAATGCCATAAACATCGCGTGCAATATCTTTTACATGATTAAAAATCTTTTCCCCTTGTTCACCATTAGCTGCGCAAAAACGTGCAAATGGCATATTTGGTTCCAAGAAATGTTGGAATTGTGTAACTTGGCTTTCATAAGCTTTAACAAGTTGCTCTCCATTATTATTTTGTTTTAAAAGATTTACAACTGGGCCGGCATAATCAAGAGCTTGACTAAGAAGTTGAGCAACTTGATAAATACCCATTGCATAACGAGTACTTTCGTTCATTTAATATATTTCCTCCGATAACTTTTCTTATTATAACCTTATAAAGAAATAATTACAAGCAATTACACAGTTTATAAGAAGCAATTTTATAAAAAAGCAATTAAAAATTATATGATTTAAATATGATAAAAATAATATTTTTCGTTTATATTTTATTTTCTTTTTAATGATGAATTTTCCTTAATTATCTTTTTTCTTCTTTTTGAAAAAATAAAATAAATTAAAATTGATATTATTGCTAAAATTAAAATACCTCCAAAAATTAGTCCTACAATCAATAAGATTATTTTTAAAAATGCATTGCCTAATTGATCAGACACTTCATTTCCAGAGGTAGATAAATTCGAACTGGTGTTATTTTTTGTACTTGTAAAATCCTGTTCAAGAATAATATAATCTCCATCAATTTTTTTGTTTTCAATTTCATTTTTTTGATAATTGACTATGCTTATTTTTTCTAATTCAAAAAAATTATGCTCTGTAGAAATAATAGAAATTGGTAAAAATAATAATGGAATAAAAGAAAAAACTTTAAATTTCATATACCTTCCTCATTTCAATTATATTGTATATAAAAATTAAAGTTTTGTAAATTTTTATCAATTTTTGCTATAAACTAGATTACCTGCTATATAGGTTTTGATAACATTTAAATTTCTATCAATAACAATGTAATCCGCATCTTTACCTATATCTAATGATCCCTTAAATTTTTCAACACCCATATTTTTAGCTGGATTAATTGTTGCAAAATCAATCGCTTCTTCCAACGATATATTCAATGTTTTTTGAATATTTTTTACCGCATCATTCATTCTTAAAATTGAGCCCGCAAGGGTTCCATCATTTAATGTAGCAACACCATTTTTTACATAAACTTTTTGTCCCCCAAGTTCATATTGTCCTTCATCTAAAAATCTTGCTTCCATTGAGTCTGTAATCAAAACAATTTTATCTTTTCCTTTAAGTCGGTATAATAACTCAATTGCTGGAGCTGAAACATGATGTAAATCACAAATTAATTCAGTATAAACAGAGTCATTTAACAATCCAGCGCCTAACAATCCTATATCACGATGATGAATCCCTCTCATAGCATTATAGGTGTGAGTAAGTGTATGAGCACCTTTATCAATAGCTTCTTGAGCTTTAGTATATGAACAATCAGAATGTCCAAGACTTGGTTTTATTCCGTTATCGAGAAGAAATTTAACAATATCAAAATCAGCTTCTTCATAAGCTATAGTCATAATCTTAATCATATTACTACTAGCTTCAATCAATTCTTTTATATTTTCTTCTGTCGCCTTAATAATATTTTTAGGATCTTGAGCTCCACAATATTTTTTACAAATAAACGGTCCTTCTACATTTATGCCTAATATATTTGCACCAGGTAAATCTTTATTTTGAGCAATATTATTTAATGCCCGCTTTACATCATCTAAACTCATGCTCATTGTTGTTGGATAAAATGATGTTACACCATCTTGTAAAAGTGAAATTGAGATATTTTCCAAGTCTTTTTTTGTTGCATACATAGTATCAGAACCATTGCAACCATGAATATGTTCTTCGATAAAACCAGGAATAACTATATAATTTTCATCTAATTTTTCAAAAGAAGAATCTTCATCGTAACCTATAACTTTACCTTTTTCAAACGCTATAGATCCTTTGATAATTCCTTTTTTTGGAATATATATATACGTATCCTTATATCCTGTCATATTAAACACCAATCTTTAATTTGCTCGCTGCTTCTTCATCAGCATAAATTGTACAATTAGGATGAGATTTCAAAATTGAAGCTGGTAAATTTTCATTTTCATCTTCAGTAAATAATCTGAAAATAGCCTCAGCCTTATTTAATCCAGTGGCTATTAAAACGATACGTTTAGCGTTCAAAATAGATTGCAATCCCATTGAAATTGCAGAAGTTGGAACATCATCAATTGATTCAAAAAATCTCGAATTATCTTTTATAGTTGATTCTTTTAATTTCACGACATGAATATGTGAAGAAAAAGATGTTCCTGGTTCATTAAAAGCAATATGTCCATTTGATCCTATTCCTAATATTTGAAAATCAATTCCCCCATCTTTTGCAATTTCTTGTTCATATGTTCCTATACATTTGCTTGAATTTAAACCATCTGGAATATGAATGTTTTCTTTATTGATATCTATATGTTCAAAAAGATTTTTATTCATAAAATAATGATATGATTGAGAATCATCTTCTTTTAATCCAATATATTCATCCAGATTATATGTTTTAACATTTTTAAAAGAAACAAATTTATTATTATAAGCTTTTATCAGTTCTTGATAAACGCCGATTGGAGAAGAACCAGTTGCTAGACCCAAACAAGCATTATTTTTTCTATTGATCAATGTTACTATTTCTTTAGCAATTTCTCTAGCTATATCTTCTTTTTTTAAAACTATTAATTCCATAATTATCTCCTCTATTCCACAATTTCGATAGATATTTTATTTGTTTTATCTAGCATGTCATCTCCGATAAAAATATTATTTTTTTCTATCTTCTTTCCATTTAACAATATATTTCTTTCAATTAAATTTTCTTTTCTATAAGAAACTACAATAATTGTATTATTAACTTTTAAAGAACATCGACATTTTTCTGATGGATAATAATTTTTTATATTAATATTAACTCCATTTAAATTTGGCTCAATACCAAAAGATCCTTTTATTAGAGTTTTTATCAATGTATTAGCTGATCCAGTATACCAATCTGACATAGATTCGCCATCCATTCCTTCTTCTACATTATAAGAATATGAATTTGGCATTACACAAGGTGTAGTTGTCAAAATGTCATGCGTAAAAGGCAATATCTTTTCTAATTGATCATACGCCATTTTTTCTTCATTCAAATAAAAGCAAGCAAGAATTCCAAATAAGGTTCCATGTATATATGTGGCACCATTTTCTGCTGTTCCTTTAGGAAGATTAATAATTCTACCTACACCTTTACAATTTTTTTCAAAATATGGTTCAAAAGTTTTAAAACCATATTTAGAATCTAAATTACTAAATGCCAAAAGCAAATCATTTTTATCCAAATAATTTTCTTCATTCATCTTTGATATTACATAAAAGGCATTAGCGGTTAAAGAAGAACGAGATTTATTATCAACGTCGCAAAAACTTCCAACATAATATGATTGATTTTCTCCCCAACCATGAACTATTTTCTTAATTCCGTCTTTTTCAACAACAGCATTATCTTTTACACCTTTTTTTATAAGTTCTCTTTTTTCTTTATAAAGTTCAACTAAGTCCTCTTTAACATGAAGTTTTTCTAAAATTTCTATCATTTGTTGAAGATTAGAGTAAAGTTGTAAAGTGGCCATTATGGATACACCATTGCCATATTTTTCCTTTGGATCAGAAGATATTCCTAAACCATCTAAAGCATCATTCCAGTCTCCATACATTGCTCTTAAACAATTCGTATCATTATCAATATGTTCAATAAGATAATTCATAATTTGAATCATATGATCCAAAACAGAATCAATTCTTGAAGAAAGAACAACACCATCATTTTTCCGATCGTAATATCCTATTTTTTCTTCAAGAATAGAATAATCTTTAGTATATGATAAATAGGTATAAATAGTCGATATTATCCAAACACCCTGATCTATAAAATCTCTTAAATCCATAAGAGGAACACCATTTTTCGGTGGAATTGAATATTGACGAGGTGGATTTCCTGAGCTATCAATAAAACTCAACACTTCAAGAATTTTTCTTCGACAAGCTTTAGGATTCCAAATTAAAGCCGCTTCAACTTGTTGCATAACATCTCTAACGCCTAAAAACATAGCACCAGAATTTTTTGCTAAGCCACAATATTCAGTTTGATATATTACATACTTCAAAAATTGATTAAATATAGTTGTATTTACCTTTTTATCTTTCCATCCTTCAAATTCAAAATTCAGCATATCAGTAGAAGAATATTTATTTTTATTAAAATCAACTTCTTTATTCTTTTGTTCCTCTATATTTTGAAAATTTGGAAGATTATTTTTTATACAAGTATATTCATCTAAATTATGAGCATACGCCATTACATAATTAATAATAACCCACTCTTTAGAATTTAAATTATATTGATTAATATCCCCTTCTATCGCTGTATCAGTAAATAAAGTTGATTTTTTTTGTTTCTTAAGAGTTCCTTCTTTTAATGAAATAGAATTGACTAATGAATTTTCTAAACTTCCATTAAATTCTTTTTTACTAGTTGTATTGGTAGAAAGACTTAAATTTCCGAGAACAAATTCTCTTTTCACTATTCCATAATTATCAATATGAGTATGTCTATCTATATCTTCCGGAGATTCAAAACTAAAAATATCATTGTTATACGAACATTTTTTAAACCATTTGGTCTCCATGCATTCGCCATTAGCATATTTAAATAGACAATTCATATAACTAGAAAGATAAATATGTTTAAGTTTATTCGTTTTATTTTTACAAAATACAGTAAATGAAACCTTTTTATCTTCAGTAACATAAATTCGACATCCACTTAAAAAAGAAGAAGTTTCCAATAGATAATACACGCATTCTTTAGAATAAACGGTGTATCTTTTAATATTTTTTTCTTCTGGATTTTTAGCTCCGCCTAATATTGAATATGGAAAATATTTTCCTTTTTTATCTTCTCCTAAAAAAAATGCTAAATATGGTTCTCTTCCTTCTGGAGAAGGCAAAACTAAATAAAAAGTTGATTCGTTAATTGAAATATATCCAGAAGAATATGCCCATAAAGTAAAGCCATCGTGTCCATATGGAAAACGACTAACACCATTTTTTCTTTCCAAAGATAAAACATTACCGTTTTTTAAAAAATATGTATTTTCTAAAATATAGTTATCTTCTGATTTATTTTTTAATGTTATTTTAATATCTTTTAGTAATTGTAGGATTTCTTGTTCAAAATTTTTCATTATTCATGTACCATGTTATCAATATGTTCTACATATTCATTAAGTCTTTTAACATATTGCTCTGCCTTTTCTTTTGTCCGCATTTCAACAAAAATTCGTAAAACAGGTTCTGTTCCAGAACGTCTTAATAGTACCCATGAATCATCAGCAAAAATATATTTTATATTGCGATTAATTCTTTCAACTTTTAAAACTTCATCCGGAAAATCAATTGTTTCATTTTCTAAATATGAGCAAACTTTTTTATCATCTTTGTAAGAAATACTATCTTCAATAATAACATGATGAAAATCAGCAAAATTTCTTACTTCTTCAATGACTTTAGATAAAGGTTTCTTCATTGCTATTAACATTTCAATAACTAACGCTAGAGCAAAAGTTGAATCTTTGCCATAAATATATCCACGCATAGTTAAACCGCCAGAACTTTCTCCACCGATTAATGCATCATATTTTTTTATTGCACTTGAAACATTTTTAAACCCAACATCAACTTCGTGACAAACAAAGCCACATTTTTGTGCAACTTTATCAAGAAGATTACTGGTAGCCAAATTTTTAACGATATCACCTGACATATGGCGATACTTAATAAAATAATAATATAAAGAAGCTAAAATTTCATTGCTATCTACATAATTTCCAAGTTCATCAAGCATTCCCAATCTATCAGCATCAGAATCAAGACCAGCAATACAATCATAATGATAATCATTCAGATATTTCCGATCTTTTTCCATATTGTTCTTTGTTGGATTTGGCAACATATTTCCAAAAAAAGCATCATGATTATAATTGACAATTTTAATATTTTTAAAGCTCATTTTTTCAATAAGAGGAGATAATGAAGTAACACCTACACCATGTAAATCATCGATTAAAATATTAATATCGCTTCCTTGAATCTGTTGGTCCATAAAAGACTTTATATTCTCTACATACTCATCAATAAATGATATATATTCAATGAATCCTTTAGATAATGCCTCATCAAAGTCGATTATTTCTACATTTTTTAATAAAGCAATTTGCTGTTCTATTCGACTTGTTAAATTTATATCAGCATCCATGCCTTCTTTTTGAAAGACTTTAATACCATTGAAATAATAAGGGTTATGACTAGCAGTAATCATAATTCCAAAATCATAACTTTCTTTTTTAGTTTTAAACATTACTGCTGGAGTTGGTGTCGGTTCTTTAGATATCAAAACCTTAATACCATTATAGGCCAAAACTTCGGCAATCCACTTAGCAGCATAATCGGACATAAATCTGTAATCATATCCAACAACTATAGGCTTTTCGCTTTTTTCAAACTTAACAATATTAGCTATAGCCTTACCAACTAATTGAATATTATCACGTGAAAAATCATCCCCGATTACACCGCGAAATCCACCTGTTCCAAATTCAATTTTTTTATCATTCATAGTATTACGCTTTCTATTTTAAAACTTAGTATATTTAAAGGAATAAATTGTCATCTTTGAATTTTCTTGTCTTTGTTCACCAGCCCAAGAAGGACACCACGCTCCAATCCATACTTCCATGGCATGAGTTGGAACATTAGTTTCTATAACTGTTTGAAGAACATTATCTATATAAAATTCAACTTTTTTTCCGCAGTACCAATCAAAACGATAGGTATGTTTTTCATTATCTTGAAGATTATAATTCAATTTTGAATTAATATGAGTAGAATCACTTTCTGAAGTATATGAAGAATAAATAACATCATTAGAATTAAATGCTTCAATATCTATTTCATGGTTAACATTTCCATTATCAGCATAATAAAATGTCCAAAAAGCAGTTGCCACTCCACTTTTAGAAGTAGTGCTTGCTACAAATTCAAAACTGCCTTCTTCATATAACGCTTTGGAAATTAGGGCACCACCTACTCTATTTTTTCCATCTATATTAATTTCGGCATAACCTTCAGGAGTAAAAGAAACATTTTCTTCTTTTACTCCCCCATTTCCATCATTTCCCCATTTTCTTGTTACTGCGGTAAAACTTTTTTTAATGATTGAGCCTCATTTTCATTAATTCTATACCATCTAAAAGCAGAAGATGATTTATATATATTGTTTTCTTTTACCAAAACATTGATGGCATATACTCCAGGTTCTGTCGGAGCAGTTGTGCCTAAATTAGTTTCACCATCATCTTTGGTATAATAAACTTCATAATCAGCACCATCAGAGACTTTTACTGTAATTTCATATGGAGTACCATAAGTAAATATTGTTCCATTTTCTATCGATATTTCAATAACGGCTTCTTGCAATTCACTTGGACTATCAATTACATACCAAACAAAGACGTTTTTTGCTTTAAAAGTTGCATTTTCTTTTACTGCAACATTGATAGCATATGTTCCTGGAGCTGTTGGTTTGTTTTGTCCAAGATTAGTTTCACCATCATCTTTGGTGTAATAAACTTCATAATCAGCGCCATTTGATACTGCAACTTCGATTTGATAATCTTCACCATAAGTAAAATGAGTTCCACTAGCTACAGAAAAAGATATTTCTGCATCTTGCTTTTCAGTTTTAGCAACAATTTCAAACCATCTCCAAGTTTTTTTATTATCAAGAGGAGCAACAAATTCATCATTTTCAATGATTCTAACATTCACTGCATATAAACCAGGTTCTGTTGGAGCAGTTGCACCCAAATCGATTTCTCCATCATCTTTAGTATAATAAACTTCATAATCAGCACCACTTGATACTGTGACTTCAATATTATATGGTTCACCTTGAGTAAATTTTGTTCCATTTTCTATAGAGAATGAAATTTCTGCTTCTTTTTTAACTGAAGGTGCTTTGATATAGTACCAAACAAATGCAGTTGTTGAACTATAATAAGCATTTTCAAGTGTAGTAACATTGATAGCATATAATCCTGGTTCCGTCGGAGCTTTAGAACCTAAATTAGTTTCTCCATCATCTTTAGTATAAAAGATTTCATAATCAACTACCGCATTAACTGAAACAATAATAGTTTTTAAATCATTTGTTAATAAAGTTGTTCCGTTTGTAAATGTCGTTCCATCATCAAGAGTAAATGTAATAGTTGGCTTTTCTTTTTCTATTGTACTTTTAATATTTATAGTATAGTACGCTTGATATTTTTCTTCATATTTAATAATAACATCAGTCTGTCCTTCTTTATTCATGCTAGGAGCTATAACCATATCCAATGTTACTGGAACTTCTTTTTGGCTACCATCAGAATAATTGACTAAAATTGTTAAACCAGTTATATCAAGTTCTTCGCCAATATTATATTCTGTTTTATCTGGGTAATTTCCAATTTCAATAGAAGTAATACTGATAACATCAGTGCCCGATGATGATGTTGTTGAGGAAGAAGAGGTTGCTGAACTAGTACTAGAAGATGAACTAGGTTTACTAGATGAAGAACTACTTGAATTAGAAGAAATAGATGAAGAAGATGAAATTACGGAAGAAGAGGTTGGTTGAATCGTAGAAGTAGAAGAAGAAGATGATGATGATGATGATGTAGGTGAACAAGATGCTAAAAGTGTGGCGACTGTTGCAAGTAAGATAACATTAAGCTTTTTCATTTTACTTCCTTTCCTTAATATTTAAGCAAACTGTTTTCAGTATCAATATCGAACAAACATAAATTTTCAGTATCAAAACTAACTTTAATTTGATCTCCGAAATGGTGTTCAGTTCTACCTGGTTTTTTCATTACAAATTCTGTTTCTTTCTTTGAAGAAATAGAATCAAAGTCGTTTTCAAAATTTAAAAATAATAAACATTCAGATCCAAGAGATTCAATGACATTTAGATAAACTGGTATTCCATCTTGATCTTCATAAACATTTTCACTTCTAATTCCTAAAGTTGCTTCAAATAAATCCTTATCTTTATATTCATCGATTAAATCAAGATTACCAAGTGATATTTTATTTCCATTAATTATTTCTGCAAAATATTCACCATCTTCTTTAGTAATTTTTACTTTAAAGAAATTCATCTGCGGAGTTCCAATAAAACTGGCAACAAATTTATTAGCTGGATGATCATATAAATTTGTTGGAGTATCAAATTGTTGAATTTCTCCATTTTTTAAAACAACGATTCGCGTTCCCATAGTCATAGCTTCTACTTGATCATGGGTAACATAGATAAATGTCGTTTTTAATTTTTCATATAACCGAATAATTTCAGATCTCATTTCAGTTCTAAGCTTTGCATCCAAATTCGATAAAGGTTCATCAAACAAGAATATATCAGCATCTTTTACAATTGCTCTTCCTAGTGCTACACGTTGTCTTTGTCCACCTGAAAGAGCACCTGGTTTTCTTTTTAAATATTCTTCAAGTCCTAAAACTTTACTAACTTCCTCTACTTTTTTCTTTATTTCCTCTTTTGGAACATGACGTAATTTCAGTCCAAAAGCGATATTATCGTAAACATCTAAAAAAGGATATAACGCATAATTTTGGAAAACCATAGCAATATTTCGATCTTTTGGTTCAACATCATTCATATAATTACCATTGATATATAATTCACCGCTGGTAATTTCTTCAAGTCCTGCTATCATTCTTAAAACTGTTGATTTTCCGCAACCTGATGGTCCAACAAAAACAATAAATTCGCCATCTTTTATTTCCATCGAAAAATCTTTTACAACTGTAACATCATTTTTATAAGTTTTATAAATATTTTTTAATACTAAACCTGCCATAAACTGCCTCAATTATAAATCAATTCATCTTCATCATTTCTGGTCATAGAAATTATAGATTGATCAACAGATGTTGATATCGCTCCATATAAAACAGAAGTTCTTCCAATTTTTGTAAATTTAACTGAACATTCATTCGAAGATTTTTTTACTTCTTCTTCCACACATTTAAGATAATCTTCACCAAATAAAGAAACACGACCAGAAACCAAAATGTCTGAAATATTCAAAAGTTCTACAACATCTTTAAGACGACGGCCAAGAAGATGGGCCGTTTCATTTATATATTCATATAAATCGCCTTTTTCTTCATATTTTTTAACAAGATCCTTAACTGTAAAGTGAGTTTCATATTTTTGGGCTGCATATTCTTTAATACTTCTTAAAGAAGAAAATTCATCTAAGGCATCTTCTTTTCCATGAAAATAGCAATGCATTAAACCAAGTTCACCTGCGTATCCTTCTTCGCCACCATAGAATTCTCCATTGAGAATGAAAGCTCCACCAATACCATTATCAACATAAGCGACCATAGCGTTTTGAGAATTCTTAAGTTCCCCATATTTCATTTCACCAATTATAGAAAGATTTATATCATTATATTGATAAATTGGAACATCAAAATGGGTTTTGAATATTGCTTGAATATTATTTTTTCCTTCAAATAAATTTTTGTCAAACTGCTTAGATAATTGCAATTCTCCAGTTTGTGAATTAACACGACCAGGAACAGAAATGATAATGTTTCTTAAAGCGATATCACGATAAAGTGGGTTTTGTAACATATCTTTAATATTTAAAACTATTTCATAGATAATACTTACATCATATCTATCTATCTCTTTTATTCTCTCTAAAAGAATTTCTTCTTTAATATTAGAGATAGTTATTGCGTATCTATTATCTGATAACGAAACAACAATAATTAAACCATATGATTCATTTAAGGAATAAACAATCTGTTTTCTTCCTTTTCCAGATTCTGATTTTGTATAAGAAATTTTTATAATTCCTTGTTCTAAAAGTCCTTTCATAATTGAACTCATAGCAGCATTTGATAAAGAAAGTTTTTCTGATAATTCTGTGGCTGATAAATCTTCTTTTCTCAAAGCTTGAATAACTAATTCATTATTCAATGTTCTTGCATAAGTTTGATTTCTTCCAGTATTTAATTTTTTCATGATGATTACCCGATTGTATTTTTTTCCTTTCCGTTATAAGTACAAGCTAATACTTGACCTTCAAATAATCGTCCAACAACACCGCCTACTCTAATATCTCCAACGGTGTAAATATAATTGTTATATCCTGTGATATTAGAATTTGTTTCATTTTCAAGATGACAATTTTCAACAATAGAATTACCTGTCATCATTCCTACAAGACCGCCAACAAAATTTTTCCCTGAAACTTTAACATTCTTGATATTAATATCATATAACCTTCCGCTCAACGAGGCAAAAAGTCCAACACCATAATTTTTACTATCACTTGAAGAATCAATTAAAGCATATTCATTTTGCTTTATTTGATAATTGCTAATAGTGTGACCTAAGCCATAAATTGTTCCTGCAAAAGGATGTGATGTCATTCCATCTTTTGTAAAACCAATACCATTAATTAAATCATCTTGGAAATCTATATCTTTTGTTAAAACATAAGTTTTATTATAATTTTCATATTTTGAACTTTGGTAAGAACTTTCGTTTAAATTGAAATATTTATAGAAATCTTCTTTCGAAGAAATTTCAATAATATCATTTTCCTTTTCTTTAATACTATCTAATGTAAAAGCATTATGAGAAAGATAATACCCACTTCCAATGAATAAATTTTGATTTTCATCTTCAAATATAAAATCTAATTTTTCATCTTTTTTATCTTCGAATAAATCTTTAGAAATAGTAATAATATTGCCATTTTGTTGATAGTTTACATTTTGTCCAAGGTAAGAAATATTTTTTATCTTATCACTAGGTAAAATAAATTCAAAATTTTTATCATCAAGATATATTGTAGAAAAATTTATTCTTTGAAGCTTTTTAATCGACACTGTAATTATTTCAGATCTAATTGTATTATTTTGATTTGATCCATAAATCTGAAATGAATCTGCTGTTACATCTTCTTCAATATTCAATGTATCTCCAAAGACTGTAATACCCTCAAGATTTTCACCCAGAAGATGATAAACAACTTTTTCAGTAGCATCTAAAGGAGATAAATTTGCTTCTAATTTATATGAACTACCTGCTGTAACATTAGTCAAAACATTATCCAAAGAAATATCTCTAATTCTTTTTCCGAGTTGAATGGTGATAGAAGAAAAATAAGTTTGCCCTTCAATTTCTATTGATGCATTAACGACAATCTCATTTTTACTAGCGTTTAATGTATTGAGAATTTTTCCATTTTCAATCTTAGCACCACCATTTTTTTCAATGCTATATACTACTTTTTCTTCATACTCTTCTTGATAATTTCTAGGATAAATATTTACATTAAGATCAATTTTATCCCCAATATAATAATTATTTTTCAAAATATTTGGATCTATTTCAAATTTATTTACTGCATATTGTTTTAAATTTTCTTTTAAAGTTGGATAATCTGAATCTTTTATATTCCAATAATCTTGAGAAAAAACACTAGAATAGTCATAGCTTTTCATCTCTTGTTCAGTTAAAAACAAATGATTTGAAGTGTCATCAATTGTTCCTAGTCCAGCAAAATTTTGCACATTATTTTGAACGCGAGCAAAACAATTTGTTATTTCGCCTTCATTTGATCCAATAAATGCTCCATAATAAGTATCACTTCTAACATCGTTCGAACTATAGCAATTTCTTATTGTTCCAAAATTTGATCCCGCAAATCCACCAACATAACGATAGGCACTTTCTCCACTAAAAACATCAAGATAAACATCGCTCCAACAATTTTCAATAATTCCAGAATTTGATCCAACTAATCCACCAGAATAAGAAGCGACATTTAAATTTCCTGAAACCCCTAAATTTCTTATTGTTGCTGAACTCGTAACATATCCAAATAATCCAGCATTAAAAGCATATGTATCTTTTTTATTATTCATCAACAAGTTTGAAACAACATGTCCATTGCCATCAAAAGTACCTTTAAAGGCAAATCTTGTTGCAACATTAGAATCAGTTACATCGTTATATTGTCCAATTGGAATCCAACCTTTGCCATCATTATATCCTTCACAATTTTCACTTAAATAAGAAGATAAATCTATATCATCCATCAAAATATAATATCCGGAAAGAGATTCTTCATTTTTATTAATGGATTGTAAATCTTCAGCAGTATAAATAAATTTTGTCGCAACTTCTACATTAATCGAAATAGTATTTCTTGCTGTTATAATTTTTAATGTATTTTCACCATATGGAAGTGTGGATAAATATTTTGAAGATATCCTCAATTTCTTTTGATTTTTATCATACTGGTAATTTTCACTAGAAACAGGATTATTTCTTGAAGTTGTCAAAGCGATAATTCCTTTTTCCTCAATATCTGGTATCTCAGAAAAATCAAGAAAATATATCGCATCAACATTTCCATTTTTCTCAATAGCTTGTCTCGTATTTTCTACTTTTGCAAAATTTGATTTTATCGCATAAAATGTTTTTTCGCTTTGAACATTTCCATGTGTTTTGGCAACAACAGTAAAAGCTTGATCATTTAATACCGATGGCGCAAAATTTACTTTTCCACTAGAAGAATCAATTGATATTCCATCAACTTCATCCTTCAAAGAATAGGTAATAGAATACGATAAAGAAGATTGTGCTGAAATTATTTCTCCATTCATTATATAATCTGTCAAATTATTAAAACTAACCTCTGACTGTCTATAATCATGAATTAATGTTACGACAATTGGTTCACTTTCTAATGTATCTTTTTTAGCTATAACCATCACTTGGAGATAATTAGGTATCATATCATCAAATTTAAAAATTCCAGTCTTTTCATCAAGGTAAATAGAATAATCATTTTTACCTATGATAAGATAGTTGACATCACTAACATTCTGCACAACAGAAATTTTTTCCCCTGAATGAACTATATATTCATTTTTTTCAAAAGATAATTTGTTAATTTTTGGTGTACAACTACTGATAGATAAAAGAGTTAATAAACTCAAAAACAATGATATTTTTTTCATTTTATCCTTTTAATCCTCCAGCAACTGTATTTTCTACAATCTTCTTTTGGAAGATACAATAAATTATTAAAACAGGAAGAATAGAAATAATAATGGCAGCAAAAATCATCGGATAATTGCCTTGACTTTGAAGTTCCATCTGAATAGCTTGTAAACCAACCGCTAAAGTTTTATGGCTTTTCAAAAACAAGAAAGGAGTTGAATAATCATTCCATAAAGCAATTGATTGTAAGATACAACAAGCGATGATTGGGCCTTTGCACATTGGAATCATCACTTTAAAAAATATACCAAAATGTCCCGCCCCATCCATCTGCGCTGCTTCTGCATAGTTCCATGAAATACTTTGGAAAGATGAATGTAAAAGAATAAAGTTAAAGCCAAAGGCTCCTGAATATAAAAATAGCACTCCTAAAATAGAATCATCTAAATGCAAAAACTCCATAAATCTAATTTGAGCCGGTAAAGTTCCAACAATTGGAACTACCATTGCAAATATCGCCATTCCATATAAAATTTTCTTTCCAGGAAAATCATATTTAGCTACACAATAAGCCGCACATGCAGAGAAAAATACATTCACCAATGTCCCAAGAATAGTTAATATCAAGGAATATCCAATCATCGATAATAAATTTTCCCCTTGTAAATTTTCCTGCAAAATTTTAATGTAGTTAGTAAAATCCCAATTGGATGGCCAAGACCAATAATCTTTCAATGATGTTAAATGTCTCCATTCATCAACATTTCTAAATGAATTTAAAAGCATCCAAACAAAAGGAAATAATAAAGATATTGAATATATAGCAAATACCGCAAATGCAACCCAAATACCAATCGATAACATTGGATTTTTTCTTTTCTTATTTTTCATATTTATCACCTAACATTCAGTATCAGAATATCTTCGGGAAAGTTGCTTTCTGATAAGTAAAATCGTAGGCGCAAGAATGACAGAGAAAAGCAAGCCGAATGCTGCAAAATATGGATATTGAGTCGGATTATTAATTCCATTAAAAATAGTTCCAGCAATTGTTTCATTATTATTGAGATTAAATAAAACAGGTTGGAGATATAAAGTTAAAACGTTTGTCATCCCTAAAACAACTAAAGTTATTACCGTCGGCCAAACCATTGGAATCATGATTTTAGAAAATTGTTTGAAATTTCCAGCACCATCCATCTGAGCTGATTCAAAAAGTTCTTTCGGAATACGTCCAATTGCTCCAGAAAGCAATAAAACATTATATCCTAATCCAGCCCAAATACAATAAATATAAACAATAATAGAAGTACTCGGCCATGTTTCAAAACGAATTCCCATAGCCCGAAATAAAGGATATAAAATTCCAGCACTCGAATCGATAGTCTGCATACGGAAAGCATAGACTAATGCAACTGTAGAAATAATATTTGGAAGGAAGAAAATTACTCTAAAGACATTAGCTAATGGCATTTTTTTAGATAAGAAATAAGAACAGACCAATGCTAAAGGCAAACTGATAAAAATTGTTATCAAACCATATCCTAAAGAATTCAATAAAATCATTAAATTGTACGGAATTCTTGCACCATTTGATAAAGTAATCGATCCTAAATTAGGATCAAAAATTCTTTTGATAACATTGATAAAATTATCAAATCCTGCAAATGAAACATTTCCTTCCAAAGATATTTTTTCAAAAGATAATATAATAGAATAAGAATTGACAAATATCCAAGTTGCAAGGAATTGGATAACAGGATAGGCCAACAAAACAGCAACGAAAATCAATTCCTTTTTTCTTTTTCTGGACATCTTTTTCTTTTTAGGAGCTCCAGTAGTACATTTCTCCTCTAATTTAATTTCTTTTTCCATATTAGTTTCCTCAATTTATTTTTGATACAAGGAAACATTATCTATATAAATAGTATTTCCTTTACTGCTTTCAACATTGATTCTAATTCTTTGAGTATTTTTGGGGGCAATTCCATCTATCATATATAAATTCAAATTATCGGAATCAACTTCAACTTCTTTAAATTCTAGAATTTCTGTATCAGTAGCTCCGTAATATCTTAAAACTACCTTTCCCTTTCCTTTTCCATAAAAAGAAAGTGTATGTTCAAAATTTTCATAGACTGAATCAATTATTTGATAAGCTAATCCTTCATCTTTGACAAATAAACATTTAGATTCATCTTTTCCTTCATATTCAATTACATTGCAAACCTCTTCAATTTCTTTATCTTCTGTTATTCTTTTAGTTGCATTCCAACCGCCGATTCTCGAATTTTTCAACAAGACGTTATCAAAATCACCATTAGAAATTTTATTATTAACCGGAGAAGAAATTGGCTCGCTTGGATATTCATAATCTTCTGCATATCCATTGACAGCAGGATTAAATTTTGTAAAAGGCTGATCTAAAAAAGGAATATATTTCACATAATCAACATACATATAATCTGTTTCAAAATTTGCTGTTCCAACAAATGCCGAAGTTACTGGAAACCAACATCCAACCCAAAGTCGAGATTGCATCAGAGGAACAAAAACATTAGAGATAGCTGATATTTTTCCATCTACATAATAAATAACTTTTTCAGGATTAGTGTACCAATCAAATCCAAAGGTATGCCATTCTCCATCATTATAATAAGAAGGGCTTCCATTAATTGTCTCAGAATTTACATCTTGAGAATTTGAAAACTGCTCGGTTATATAATTTGTATTTAAAACATTAGTAAATGATATCGTATTACTTCTTGTTCCACCAGGAAGTTCAATATCTATTTCATGATTCAATGCATTTTCAGTGTCATACGCGAATGTCCAAAAAGCAGAGCAAGCACCTTGTCGAGGCAAAACTTTCATTTTAATTTCATATCTTCCTGATTGAACAAGAAATTTTGAAATTAGAGCTCCACCAGTATAGCGACCATCTTTAATATCACCAACTCCTCTTATATCATTATCGTCATAATAAGCACCATTAGCTTGAATAACTAAAGAACCATCATCGGTATATTTTATATTTTCTGGAATTACTCCACCATTAGAGCCACCCCATGCTTGTTTTCCAATATACCAATTTTCTTTTGATACTCCAGTAGAAAAATCATCAAAAAAAGCATTATCATAATCCAATTTAACATTTTCTAACAAAGAAATATCATCCCCGATTTTCATTTCCGTAGAATTTGATGTATTATTAGAACAAGAGGTCAAACAAAGTATAATAGATAAGAAAGAAATTCCTCTAATTATTTTCAAACTCATATAGAACCTCCTATGTATAATTTATCTTAACACAGGCATATTTCCAATGCAATATTTAACTTTGTTAAAAAATAAAAGAAAGCCTTTTCAATAGTGTTTTATTGAAATAAATACGCTTTTCTCTTGACTATATCCATATTTGAATCTATAATTTAATCATATTATTTAACTTTGTTAAAAAAGGAGATAAGCTGATGAAAAAGAAATATGTAGCATGTTTTTTAGCAACATGCCTAGTATCCACTGTCCTTGCAAGTTGCAACAATAATACTACAAACGAAAAAGAATTAAAAATTGTTTATTATTCAGCAGGTTATGGTGAAAAATGGATAAACGATTTAGTTTCTATATTTGAAAAGAACCATGAAGGTGTTAAAGTTAATTTAGAAGCGAGTTACAATGCTGAAAGCATTATCAGACAAAATTTAAATTCATCAAGAAATAGCGATGACTTATACATTTCCACTGGTTCAACCTGGAAATCATATGCTGCAACAGGTAAGTTTGCAGATTTAACTGATTTTCTAAATGAAACAGTCGATTCCACTTCCAATATTACCGTAAAAGATAAAATCAACGACGAATATAAAGATTCTATTTATTATAAAAGAAGTGATGGCTCTACAAAATCTTATCGATTACCTTTTACTTCCGGTGTAGGCGGAATATTCTATAATAAAAAGATGTTTGAAAGCAATGGTTGGAAAATTCCAGAAACCTATAAAGAACTTATGAATCTTTGCGAAACTATCGTTAAAAATCCCGTTGCTGTTCCAGGTGATCCTGATGGTACAACTATGGTTAAACCTTTTGTTTATACTGGATCAAATACTGATTACTTTGATTACACAGTTTTTGACTGGTGGAGTCAAATTGTTGGCAAAGATGCTATTCAAAACTTTTTAAAATATGATAATCCTGAAAACTTCGATGTCAGCAAAAATGAAACATATAATGGCTTAAAAACAGCAACTCAAAGATGGAATGATCTATTTGCTCCTGAAAAAGGGTATTATGTTTTAGATAGAAATGCAACAAGTGCAGCCGATGCTCAAAGAGATTTTATCAATGGCTATGCTGCTATGATGTTCAATGGTGATTGGCTATATAATGAAGCCTTGAATTATACAAATAGTGGAACATTTGATTCAACATTTGAATTAGGCATTATGAAAACTCCTGTTCTTGAAGAAGCTAAGGAAGAATATAAAGATACTTCTTATATTATCGGTGAAGATCAATATATTGCTATTCCTGCTTCTAGTTCTAAAAAGGAATTAGCGCAAGAATTTATCAAACTTATGATAAGTGATCAAGGATGTGAAATTTTTGCTAATGAGGGTCATGGTATCTTAGCCTATAAATCCGATTTTTCAAAAATGAATATTACCGATAGTTTTATGAATGAATATTTAAACCTTAGAGAAAAATATACATATAAATTCACTAATTTCTCAAATGATAGAAAATATTTAACTAATTATATCGATATTTGGGGGACTTCTGCCACCCGTCCATTCTTATCAATATTAAATGGTACTTTAAATATTGATAAAGCTTTTAATAATATCCGCGATACTGTCAATGCATCATGGAATGATTGGACTTCACAAAGCAATTAAAATTTTATATTATCAATCCTAAACTAAGAAGAAAACTAACTCTTCTTAGTTTTTATTTGCAAAATAATAATATTTTAACTAGTATAATTATATAGAGGAAGAAAAATGAAATTAACAGTTAATAAAATCGATAAAAAATCAAAAGATTTTAAAGAAGCAAAAAAGCTATTAAAAAAGTCCTACGCTAAGGATGAACTATATCCGTTTTGGATAATGAACTTTATGGTAAAAAAAGGAAGAGCTGAATTTTTAGGCTTTTATGAAGAAGATAAATTCATTGGTGCAACATTTACCACTTCAAGCAATAAAGGAATTTTAATATGGTATCTTGCTGTCAATGAAGAACTTCGTCATAAAGGATATGGATCAAAAATTATTTCTTCATTTAAAACCTTATTTAAAAATATAAATATTTATGCCCATGTTCCTCTTGTTGAAGACTACAAAAAATATCAAAATGAAATAGAAATTCTTGAGAAATTTTATTCCAAAAATGGTTTCTATAACACAAAATATAAAATTGAAAATGATGGTGACCAACATATAGTATATTCCACAAGAATCTTCAATAAAGATGAATATATATCCCTAGCAAAATTATTATCATTTGGTGTTTTTAAACCTAAAATTGAAAAGATTGATAAATAGAATAAATGAAAAATAAAATTATAAACAAAAGCTTCATCATTGCTTTGCTTTTGTCTTTTTGTGGTGGATTCATTGAATTATATTCTGTTAAAATTCATGGGGTTTTTGCTTGTATGCAAACAGGAAATATGATAAATATGTTTGCTAACTTTTTTGATAACAAAATATATTTAGGTTTAGAAAATATTTCCGTTGCAGTCATATTCTTCTTAGGATGTATACTTGCTGAAACATTAAAACTTAAATTAGAAAACAAAATTAAATATTTCAACACATTAATTCTATTTTTAATGATTGTTTTTGCTTCTATTATTGTTATTTTTCCTTTAAATATTGATAACGCATCAAAAAGTCAACCAAATATATATGATATTATTTCCAACGCTTGTCTAGCTTTAATTGGAGCTTTTCAATTTTGTATATTTAAGGAAGTAAATAATATCGGTTATACTTCAACAATGATGACAGCCACACTTAGAAATATTTCTGCTAATCTAGTCAGTGGAATAATAGAAAAAAACAAAACAAAATTAGTAATAACATTAGAATATATAGCTTTTCTTTTTTGTTTTATACTAGGTTCTATTATTTTTTATATTCTTTTTAAATATAATTCCAATAGAAATAATTTGTTATTAATTCAATTATTACCATTAATAATTTCTTTTACTTTATTGATAACTTTAATCATTTCTATTTTTGTTGACAAAGAAAAATATAGTGATAAAAAAAATAAAATATAAATCACATAATAGAAACTTATTATTGAATTTTTTTCTTTTTTTTAGTATAAATAAACATAGAAAAAAGCAAAATTGTTGTAAAGCAATGACGCAAAACTATAGGGTCCATTTTGGACAGCCAGTTGCCAATATATTAGGAGAATAGAACTGGAATACTATGGATAAAAGTAAATTTAAAACTATGTTGTTATCATTAGTAATGTGTAGCAGTTGTGTTTTAGCTACTGCTTTTTCTACAGTAGCCTGGTTCGAAGCTAAAAGACAACAAGAAATAGCTGGGGACAACCATATTAATGTTGTTAGTTTTGATTCTAAAATAACTTTATTTGAAGCTTATAAATTTAATTATAGCCTTTTAAGTACAGAAGAAGAAGCAATATATGATTACGATAATCCTTCAACTGGAAAAGTAATAAAAATTGAAGAAGCAAATGTCGCTAATGCAAAAATGAATATTTTTGATCCCGCATATTTAATTATTAACGATAATGCTGATCTATATAGTCTTAATACAAATATCGTTTATAAAATTGTATTAGAAACAGAAATTCCCGAGAAAGTAAATGTACTTATTTCTTTTGTAAAAAAAGAAATGAGTAGAGAAAAAGATAACCTATATATATCTCGCTATACTGATATTCAAGTTTTTTCTCAAGCAGAAGTTAACAATTGTATAAAATCAGAAACAGAAACTTCTACTTTTTATCCAGATTTTTATAAAGATACAGAAAATAAAACTGATTATGATCCTACATATTATGCTGTTTCTTATCTATCAAAAATTTATAAAGATGATGATGTACTAGGAAAGAAACATCTTTATGATAGTACTAAAAAAGAAGACTACAATACTGAAGCAAATGAAATTACAATTAGACACGATAATGATTCTATATCTAATATTTCTGGAGGTAGTGAATTTGCCTACTACATTAATATTAATTATTCTCCAGATCAATTAAAAGAATTTGCATTTAGAGGACAAGATGGTGCTATCCCAGTCTATTATGATTGCGATATAAAAATAATTATTGGAGAAGGAAGTTAAAAATTTAACTTCTTTTTTTAAAATTATATTTTCCTATCAGTAGTAAAATCCTTCCTGATAAAGCCTTTTTATAAAAGTAAAGATTTGTTTTTCATCCACTTCAAAATGAAAAACAAATGAGAAGCCTATTTCAATTTCATTACAATTACGCGCATTTTCTTTTAGATCTTCCACAGTTTATCCAGGATGATAGAAATCAATAAGATAATCTTCAATACCATATGCTTCAAATTCTTATCCATCAATTTTTTTAAAAGAATACATCAATACCATATTCCGTTTCAACTTTGTAGATACAGATATTTTATCAAATTAAATCTCAATATCACAAAGACCCTTTAAACTAATTACTGAAATTAGGATAAGACTCTCGTATTCAATTTCCTTTTTCATCTTTATGATAATGAACATTATACCAACTAGATTTTATTTCACAAATCCTATCGAATAAAACATCATAAATTTCTTTTTGCCTATATTCTAAATGATGATAAGCTGTATTTATTTCATTCAATACATTAATATTCATTCAATAATTTTACTAACATTTAAAATAAAATCAGTTTTACTTCATCCAATATGACAGAAAAAATAACATCACCTCATAAAAAGTTTCACACGTATAGTGCTATATTTTATTCACAAAAATACTAAAATAGTAATTCATATGACAGATTAATCTAAATCATTTTTTAATCAATTCTTATACCTTAATGCTTAACATACATTTACCATCATCAATATAACATCTACAATCCAAACCTAATCTTAAATCGGCTAATTAATAGATATTTTTCCTTAAAATTGTATTTAGGTACTTATTAATCTTCTGTACCCATTCAAGCAATAATCTCATATAATTTTCAAAATTAAATTGACTCTTTCCCAAGAAATAAATCTATTGCATTAATATGGTGAACACCATCTTGCTGATCTCTAAAAATATCAAGTGAAATAATATATCTAGGGTATCCATCTCTAATTTTTCTAAATGGTCTATATTCTCTTTCTTTCACTTTTTCATTTCCAGTCATAGAATATGTAACTTGGATATATGCATATTCTCCATTATTTTTTCTAACAATAAAATCGCATTCAAATTTTCCAATTTTTCCCACGCTTACT
This sequence comes from Firmicutes bacterium CAG:345, assembly GCA_000433315.1. Lineage (NCBI taxonomy): Bacteria > Bacillati > Bacillota > Firmicutes bacterium CAG:345. Next base: position 89,213 of record FR893385.1, read on the forward strand.
TGATATCCATTACTTACTAAATATAGATAAACTAAATTTTCTAATGATGGTCCATAATTTAAATTGTTATTAGTACTAAAAGAAAAATATAAAGCCAAATCTGCTAGATAAAATTTTTGATCTCTTGTTAATGATTTTTTTGATTTTAAATCAAATCGATTACATTCATACACTATTTTAGCTTTTTTTAAAATTTCTATATAATTTTTAATTGTTGTAATTTTTGTATTAATTCCTGCCTCAACTAGAGAATCATAGAATTTTTTAAGCGAAAAAGGTGATGCATAATTATTAATTATATATGATTGTACTCTTTCAAAAAGTGCTTTATTAGATATCCTATTTCTTGTCCTAACATCTTTATTAAAAATTTCACTTATAATTTTTCTTGTATAAAGTTGATTTGATCTTAAATCATCAAACTCAATTGCTTTAGGAAAACCTCCTTCAATAATATAAGAATTAAATTCTTCGTAAATATTCTCATTTATTTTTTTATTAAAGAACTTTTTCATTTCTATATATTCATAAAAATCTAGTGGATATGTTTCAAAAGTTATATATCTGCCTGTAAGCTTAGTAGAAATTTCATCACTTAATAAATAAGAATTTGAACCAGTTAAAAAAACAGAATATCCTTCTTCTTCATATTGAAGTATTACCTTTTCAAAGCCTTTAACGTTTTGAACTTCATCAATAATTAAATAATACTTTTCAGAATCATTAATGCATTCTTCTATTCTTTTTTCTAATTGTTCAGGAGTAACAATATCTTTATATCCTCTTTTATCAAGGGGTAAATAAATTATTCTATCAGATACCCCTCTTGCACCAAGTTCATCAATAATTGATTTTAAAATAGATGATTTACCTGATCTTCTTATGCCTGTAATAACCTTAACAATATCACTATCATAAAAAGGTCTAATTCTAGCCAAATACTTTTCTCTAGGATAAATTTTATCTTTCATATAGTCATCTTCTTTCAGCACAATTATATCATTAATCCTCATTTAAAGGTAGTGTTTTTTATTTTTTTCTAAAAAAGTTACCCTTAAAAAGCATTTATCACTATTGTCTATACGTTTTTAATTTTAAACATAATATTTATTATTTAAATACTATAATAAAAAATTTAAAAACACACTAATTATTTATATCCTATCTTTAATAACAATAAAATATTACTAAAATAAATTTTAAAAAATTATAGAAAAAAACCGATAATTACTTATCGGTCTTATTCTTTTTTAGATGGCGGAGCGACAGGGATTTGAACCCTGGCACATGTTACTGTCTACGAGCTTTCCAAGCCCGCCCCTTCAGCCTCTTGGGTATCGCTCCATGAGCCTTTGGTATTGTAACATGTTGTTTTTAAAAAATAAAGAGATTTTTATAATTTTTTTAAAAAAGACCAAGAATTTTTGTTTCTTGGTCTTAATTTATTTATTAATATTCAGGAACTTGTGGAACAGGAGCTGGTTTATCTTCTTTTATTTCAGTAACTGCAGCTTCTGTTGTTAAGAATAATGCGGAAATTGAAGAAGCGTTCAAAATTGCTGAACGAGCGACTTTTGCTGGATCAACAACACCGGCTTCATACATATCAACCCATTTACCAGTTTTAGCATTGAAGCCAACATTTTCTTTAGCTTTAAGTTGCTTTGAAACAATTTCATCTCCTTCATAACCAGCGTTTTCAGCAATTTGTTTTAAAGGAGCTAACAAACTTTCAAGAACTGCATTAATACCTTTTTGAACATCAGCTTCTTTGCTCTTTAAAGTATTTCTTAATTCCTTATATACTTCAACAAGAGCTGCGCCACCACCGATGATAATTCCTTCTTCAACAGCAGCTTTAGTAGCATTTAATGCATCTTCAATTCTTAATTTCTTTTCTTTCATTTCACTTTCAGTTAATGCGCCAACTTTAATTACTGCAACACCATCTGAAAGTTTAGCAACTCTTTCATTTAATCTCTTCTTATCATATTCGGATTTAGATTCATTAGCTTGTGCAAGAAGTTCACTAATACGGCTATTAATTTCTTCTTTAGAACCTGCACCATCGATAATTGTTGTATTATCTTTAGTAACAATAACTTTACCTGCACGTCCTAAATCTTCAATTTGCATATCTTTAAGTTCCATTGCTAAATCTTTACTATAGAATTTAGCACCGGTCAAAGTAGCAATATCTTGGAGAATATTCTTTTGATTATCACCAAATTCTGGAGCCTTAGTAGCTACAACATTAAACGAACCTCTTAATTTATTGATAACAAGAGTTGATGTAACTTCACTTTCAAGATCATCAGCAATAATAAGAAGTGGCTTTGCTGTTTGTACAACTTGTTGTAAAAGATTTAAAACATCTTGAATATTAGAAATCTTTTGGTCTGTAACAAGAATATATGGATTTTCAATTTCTGCAGTCATTTTTTCATGATCAGTGACCATATATGGAGAAATGTATCCCTTATCATATTGCAATCCTTGTGTAACTTCTAATGTTGTATCAAAGCCTTTTCCTTCATCAACAGAAATAACTCCGCTCTTGCCAACTTTTTCCATAGCTTCAGATATTATCTTTCCTATTTCTTCACTTGCAGAAGAAATCGATGCAACTTGTTCAATATCTTTGTTTGTTTCAACTTTTTTAGACTTGGTTAAAAGCTTTTCAGCAACTGCTTTTCCTGCTAGTTCAATACCTTCTCTAAGAAATACCGGATTAGCTCCCTTTTCAACATATTCAGCACCACGATGAACAATGGCTTGGGCTAAAACTGTAGCTGTAGTTGTACCATCACCAGCTACATCATTTGTATTATTAGCAACTTCATAAATGAGTTTAGCACCCATATTTTCATATGGATCTTTCAATTCAATTTCACGAGCAATTGTTACACCATCATTAGTAATAAGTGGTGAACCATAACCTTTATCAAGGACAACATTACGTCCTTTAGGTCCCAATGTAATCTTAACTGTATCTGCTAATTGATCAACGCCATTAATCAATGCTTGACGTGCTTCATTACCATGTTTAATTTGTTTTGCCATAATTATTTTCCTCCATTAATTTAATATTATTCAACAACAGCAAGAAGATCATCATTTTTTACTAATAAATATTTCTTATCGCCGTCTTTATATTCAGTTGTTGAATATTCTTTAAAAATAACTTTTTCGCCAACTTTTACTGTAGGAGCAACAATTTTTCCATCAACTTCTTTTCCTGGACCAACAGCAACAACCTTAGCAACACTTGGCTTGTCTTTGCTTTCAGGAACAATAAAACCACCGATATTTCTTTCAGCTGGTTCAACTTCTAATAAAACATAATCTTTTAAAGGTCTAATCATTTTTTAATCTCCTTTCGGTCTTCTCGACCAACAAATACATTTTAATATATTAATTAGCAAAGTCAATTTAGAAGTGCTAACTTTACTTTACACTTGTTAGAATGTGTAAAGAAGATTTTAATGCACGAAAAAAAGCAGGTTTCCCTGCTTTTAAATTCAATTGATTAGAGCTTACGATTGTAGAATTCAACAATAGCAGCTTCGTTAATTTCTTGTAAGAATTCGTTTCTTTCAGGAAGTCTAACGAGTTTACCTTCTTTTTTATCCTTATTTAATTCAACATAAGGAACTGTGTGAGTGTTGACTTCAAGAGCTTCATTGATGACTTTAAGATTTAAGTCTTTTTCACGAATGCTGATGACTTGACCAACAGAAACTAAATAAGAAGGAATATCAACTCTCTTGCCATCGACAGTAATATGACCATGAGCAACAAGTTGACGAGCTCCACGACGTGTACGAGCAAATCCTAAACGGAAAACAAGGTTATCGAGACGAGTTTCAAGAATTCTCATGAAATTCAAACCAGTGACACCATGTTCTTTCTTTGCCATAATGTATAAACGTTGGAATTGACGTTCGGAAACACCATAAGTCATTCTAAGTTTTTGTTTTTCGGCAAGTTGAAGACCGTATTCAGATTTTTTCTTACGGCGATCGTTACCATGAGCACCTGGAGCATAATCACGTTTAGCGAGTTCGCGTCCAGTTTCAAGAGTAGAATAGCCGAGTCTACGAGAGACTTTCCAAGATGGACCTGTATATCTTGACATGTTTTTATTTCCTTTCTAGCAAGGCCTTAAATTCCATCACTCCGGGTGAATGACTTCACCATTAATAGCTGGGCTACTTTTCTGTCATTCATTGGACAAGTGAGTACTTAAGTGCTAACACATGCTTATCTATTGTAAAGTATTTTTATTTAAATGTAAAGTATTTTTTTTAAAAAAGACTGCTTTGTTATTAGCAGTCAATATATTTTATTTCTTTTCAATTTGTTCAAGAAGTTCAACAGCTCTTTTTAACAAGCCTTTTTCACTTTCAGCTTCTTCTTGAGCTTTCTTCAATGCTTCTTCTTTTTCTTTGGCAGCTTTTCTTTCATCGTTGATAGCTTTCATTTCTTCTTTTGTTTTGCCTTCTTTTCTAAGTTGTTTTTCTTCTTTTTTATCAATGAAAGGATACTTATCAGCTACAAAACCACGAGCATTCATGATAGATCTTAGAACAATAAATAATACAAAGGCAACGATTAAGAAATTGATAACTGCCATTATGAAATTACCATAATTCCAAGTTAATGCATCACCAGCACCTTCTACAGATTCTGGTCTTAAAACAATACATAAATTGGATAAATCTTGAACTGGGAAAAGCCAAACAATTAATGGCATAAGAATATCCTTAACTAAGGAATTAACAATAGCAGTAAAAGCTGAACCAATAATTACACCAACTGCCATATCTACAACATTTCCACGTGTTGCAAACTTTTTAAAATCTTGAAAAAACTTTTTCATACTACACCTCTTTTCTATTATACTATTTCATTTATTTTTTTTAATATTTTTTTGATGAAATCAAGAAAAAAGGGCTTTTTCAAGCCCAATTATTTTTTATTCGTATTCGACAACGTTAACCATTTTTAGTAAAGCTGCACGATCTTCTGGTGATGCTTTAACAGATAATGCTGCAGCAACGATTGGCATCCATTTTTGAACATATTGTAATGCTGTATCTGTTTTTTTGCAGAAAGCTTTCAAATAATATTCAGCTGAAGCCTTATCGCCTGTTAAAAGGAATTGAATATAAGTTGTTGCTGCATCTGCTGATGCATTTCCTTGTGTTGCATGTGCCCAGTCTAAGATATAATATTTTCCATTTTCATCGACAAGAACATTTGATGGATTAAAGTCGCCATGGCACAACTTATTGTGACGTGGAAGAGAATCTAAACGAACATGAAGCTCATATCTTACAGTAGCTTCTAAGCCACTATGTGATATTCTATCATTCATCTTGTCACGTAATTTTTTCAAATCTGAGCAAGATATTTTAGACATAGCCATTTGAAGTTCTACAAGTTTATCAATATATTTTTTCTTATTATCCGGATCATTTTTCATCAATGTTTCAATTGTATTTCCATTGATGTATTCCGTAGCAATTGCCCAATCTTCACCTTCATTATTTACATATAATAATTTCGGAACAGATAAGCCAGTTTCTTCAACTAAAGCATGAGAATAAGCTTCTTTAAGTACTTCAGATTTTTTGACAATATTATGATCAAATAATTTAATCAATTTATCGTCTTCACGATATATTTTTTTATTAGGACGAACTTTTAATAACTCTTTTTCTGCCATTTTTATTTTCTCCTTATCTATTATTTACCATAATAGGACTTTAAGTACAATTCTTTAATTTCAGAAATTAAAGGATAACGTGGGTTAGCAGCTGTACATTGATCGTTGAAGGCATCTTCACTCATTTGATCTAAAGATTGAAGGAATTGATCTTCTGGTACACCAAATTCTTGAATTGTCAATGGAATATCACATTCAACTTTAAGTTGATGAATAGCTTCAAGGAATTTATTAAATATCTCTTCATCATTCTTACCAGTAATGCCAATACCACGGGCAGCTTCAGCATATCTATGTAAAGAAACTGGATGATCATATTGTGGGAAAGTACCCATTTTTGTAGGTGCATCACAAGCGTTAAACTTCATAACATTTTCAAGGACTAAGCTAACAGCAATGCCATGAGGAATATGATGATAAGAACCAAGTTTATGTCCCATAGAGTGGCAAATTCCCAAGAAAGCATTTGCAAATGAAATACCAGCGATTGTAGCTGCATTTGCCATACCTTCACGAGCTTCTGGATCAGAAGCACCATTCTTATAGGCACGTGGTAAATATTTGAAAATCAATTTGATAGCTTCATTAGCCATTGCATCGGTATATGGAGAACTCATAATAGAAGCAATAGCTTCAATAGAGTGAACAAGAGCATCAATACCAGAAGCTTTTGTTAATCCTCTTGGAATATTTAACATTAAATCTGAATCGATAATTGCCATATCTGGTAATAATTCATAATCCGTTACTGGATATTTTGTACCATCATCTTGATCAGTAATGATTGCGAAAGGAGTAACTTCAGAGCCAGTACCTGCGGTTGTTGGAATTGCAACTAACATCGCTTTGCTTCCCATGTGTGGGAATTTATAAACTCTTTTACGAATATCCATGAAATCAAGAGCCATATCTCTGAAGTCAATTTCAGGATGTTCATATAAAACCCACATAATTTTTGCAGCATCCATTGGTGAACCACCACCGATAGCTATGATAGCATCTGGTTTAAAGTCAGCCATTTGACTAGCACCTAATTTAGCGCAGGCTAATGTTGGATCTGGAGCAACTTGGAAGAATGTCATATGTTCAATTCCTTGTTCATCCAAAATCTTTGTGATTCTCTTTGTAAATCCGCTTTGATATAAGAAGGAGTCTGTAACTATAAAGACTCTTTTGCGATGATATTCAGTTCCAAGTTCTGTTAAAGCTTCATGTAAGCAACCTGGTTTAAAATAAACTTTTTCAGGAAGTCGTAACCACAACATATTATTTCTCCTTTCAGCTACAACCTTAATATTTAATAAGTGTTTAATAGTGACATTTTCAGAAACTGAGTTACCACCCCAAGAACCACAGCCTAATGTCAAGCTAGGATTTAACATGAAGTTATATAAGTCACCAATACCACCTTGAGCAGCAGGAGTATTAACTAAAATACGGCATGTCTTCATACGTTTAGAAAGAACATCAATTTTTTCCTTTCCAACGATTTCATCAACATAAATACCAGAAGTATGGCCATAACCACCATCAGTTACTAATTTTTCAGCTTTATCAACAGCTTCTTCAAATGTTTTAGCCTTATACATAGCTAAAACTGGAGATAATTTTTCATGAGCAAATGGTTCGGAAAGTTCAACCCTTTCTACTTCACCAACCATAATACGGCTTGCTTCAGGAATTTCTACACCTGCCATCTTTGCAATAGTAACTGGTCTTTGACCAACAATTTTTGCATTGACAGAACCATTGATAATAATAGTTTCGCCAACTTTCTTAGTATCAGCTTTAGATAAGAAATATGCTCCACGTTTAATGAGTTCAGCTTTAAATGCAGAATAGATATCTGATAAGACAATAACACTTTGTTCAGAAGCACAAATCATACCATTATCAAAGCATTTAGACTGTATAACACTACTAGCAGCAAGTTCAATATTTGCTGTAGAATCAACAATAATAGGAGTATTACCAGGACCAACACCAATTGCAGGTTTACCTGAACTATAAGCAGCTTTAACCATGCCTGGACCACCAGTAGCTAGAATGCAATCACAGGAAGTCATAAGCATATTTGACAATTGAATAGATGGTTCATCAATCCAGCCGATAATATCTTCTGGAGCACCAGCTTTAACAGCTGCATCTAAAACAATTTTAGCAGCAGCAATAGTACATTTTTTAGCACGTGGATGTGGTGAGAAAATTAAACCATTACGAGTCTTTAAAGCAATTAAAGCCTTAAAGATAGCAGTAGATGTAGGATTAGTAGTTGGAACGATAGCAGCAAGAACGCCAATAGGTTCAGCAACTTTAATAAATCCCATATCATCGTTTCTTTCGATTTCATCACAAGTCTTTACATTCTTGTAATGATTATAGATATATTCAGCAGCAAAATGATTCTTGATTACTTTGTCTTCAACAATACCCATTCCAGTTTCTTCAACTGCCATTTTAGCAAGAGGAATACGTTGAGCATTAGCTGCTAAAGCAGCACGATAGAAAATTTCATCAACTTTTTCCTGGGAAAAGGTTGAAAATTCTTTTTGAGCAGCTTTAACTCTATTAAGAAGATCAATCAAGCTTTCTTCATCTTTAACAATAGTATTTTCTTTCATATGTTCTCCTTCTAAGACGTCTTAATTTTACAAGAAAGTAGTGTTTTGCGCAATATAATGCATTTTGAAAGCGTTTACTTTGCATACAATTGCACATTTTATGCGCATTTATCTAAATTTGAACTTTTTTTAAGCAAGCAATTTACTCAAAATAATAATCACTTATGATATTAGAAATACATCATAAATAAGTAGCAATTTATTAATTTACAAAAATATGCATTTTTTTGAAAAATAAATTGACCTTTCTTATAATCTGTTGTACAATACATTTGCGCTTTTGAAGAGCCGATTAAAAAGTGAAATTTTTTAAAAAAACTCTTGCAAAAGTAGTCAAAGCTTGGTATATTAATTAAGACGCTTTTTCAAGGAAGGGATGTTTAGCTCAGTCGGGAGAGCATCGCCTTTACACGGCGGGGGTCAGAGGTTCGAGCCCTCTAACATCCACCATTAGCGTTAAAGTTGGAGGAATAGCGAAGAGGCTAAACGCGGCAGACTGTAAATCTGTTCCTTCGGGTTCGGTGGTTCGAATCCACCTTCCTCCACCACTTTATTGGGGTATGGCCAAGCGGTAAGGCATCAGACTTTGACTCTGACATGCCCTGGTTCGAATCCAGGTACCCCAGCCATCGTTGTCCCGTTAGCTCAGTCGGTAGAGCACTTGACTTTTAATCAAGGGGCCATAAGTTCGAATCTTATACGGGACACCATTTTTTAATAATATCTTGCCCGGGTGGCGAAGTTGGTAGACGCACAGGACTTAAAATCCTGCGGTTGCGAGACCATACGGGTTCGACCCCCGTCCCGGGCACCATATTTTCACATATAGGGTTTAATACATACGTATTAAATCGATTTTTTATTTTTAGCACTTTCTAAGTGCCTTTTTTATTATTATTTTTTATGATAATATAGTTAAGTTATGAAAAAGTTATTTTCTTTTTTTCTCATTGTCCCATTTATAGGATATCTATTTAATAATATTCAACATTCTAAAAATGAAATTTCAAATATTAATGATATTCCAATTTCTTATGATGCACGTTTATTAAATGAAGTTACACCTGTTCGAGATCAAGGTGATACAAATTTGTGTTGGGCTTATTCTTCTATCAATGCTATCGAAACTTCTTTGCTCCATAATAAAACAATTGATGATAACTCCGCATTAATATTAAGCCCTACTTCCCTTGCTTATCATCGTTTTAAAAGAAATTCTGATCCTTTAGGAAATACTAATGGTGATTATCAAGAAATTAATTACCTTCAATCTTCAGGCTCACCGAGCTATTGTGCAACACTTCTTTCACAATGGTGTGGTCCTGTAAATGTTTCAACTCCAGCTAATCAAGATGCTTTTTTATCAAACGAATTTAGATTCGAAGAAAGTATACATATAAAAACAGATGATTTAAATCTTCAGGATTCAATAAAGAAAATTAAAGAAGCTATAATTGAATACGGAGCCGTTACTTTTTCTTACTATAATGCTCGTGAAACGTATTACTATAATCCTAAAGTAGATAAGCTCGATGGAGTAAGCCATGCTGTAACTATTATAGGATGGGATGATAACATTAAAGCCGATTCATTTGTACCAGGAGCAGCAACTCAAGATGGTGCTTGGCTTATTAAGAATAGTTATTCTTCTCTTCCTTATTTTTATCTATCATACGATAATACCAGTTCTAATATTTTCGCTTTTAAATTAGCTAATTTAAGAAAATATGATTTCAATTATTTTTATGATTCAAGTCTTGATGATGGACTTAGTTTTTCTATAAACGCAAAAACAGCTAGCAATATTTATCAAGCGAAAAAAGGTGATGCCGATAATGATGAATATATTAATGCTATTAATATTGGCATTCAAGGTCTTAATTCAACTGTAAAGGTTGAAATTTATACTGATGTCCAAGATACTTCAGATCCACGAAGTGGAATAAAAAAACTTGAACAAGAACAGATATTTGAAGACGAAGGTTATAGACTCCTTAAATTAAATACTCCTGTAAAAATAAATAAAAACAGTTTTTATAGCGTTATAGTTTCTATATCAAATGAAGAAAATAATGCAATTATCCTAGTATCTCCAGGATCTGGCATGTCATATAAATATAATGGAAATTATTGGACAAAATTAGGTGGTTATATATCCTATGTTGCTAGAATTAAAGCATTTACTTCATTAGTAAATAATGAAAAAATAGATATAAATAATGCTGAAGTTAATATGGAAAATGATAATTTCATCTATTCTTCTGCACCTATTATCCCCAAAATTTTTCTTTTCTTTAAAAACGAATTATTAGAAGAAAATAAAGATTATGAATTAACTTATTTAAACAACATCAATGCTGGCAAAGCTACTATATTAGTCAAAGGTATCGATGAATATTACGGAGAAAAAATAATCTACTTCGATATCGAAAAAAAAGACAAACCCGATTGTCCTATTAATAATATAATTATCTCTAACAACGAAAAATTTTTAAAGGATATTTCATTGCCAAATAATTATATTTGGAAAAATCCTGATTCTTTAATTCAAAATAAAGCTATTATTATTTATATCGGTAAAGATAAGGATAATTATTTTGATAATGAATTTGAAATATCTATAATAAAACAAATTTCTTCATCAAACAGTTCTCTTCCAAGCACTTCTTCAAGCACAAATATAATATCAAGTTCAACTTCATTTATTTCTTCATCAAATAGTATTAGCTCTTCTTTTACTCAACCAAATGATACATCATCTAGTCTATCTTCTTCTAATTTGTCTATTAGTTCAAATAGTCAATCATCAACATCTACATCATCACAACAAAATACATCACCTAGCATAGATAGTAAAAAACTAATTATTATTTTAATTTCTGGAATTATATCAATTACTGCTATTTTTTCCATTGTAATAATCATCACATTTAAAAAGGGCAAATAGAATATCTATTTGCCTTTATTTTGTGAATCTTCATCTGTTCTTGCCGAAGCTAAATAACTATCTAATACGTGTAGCAATTGTTTTTTTGCTTCAGCAATACTGACATTTTCAAGTTGAGTAGCAGCAGAAGAAAAATGTCCACCACCTTTTAATTTTTCCATAAGAATTTGACAATTTATCGTTCCATTGCTACGGGCTGAAATTTGAACACGATTTTCACTTATTCTTCCTATAGCAAAACAAGCGCTGATATCGCGAACTCCTAAAGCTTCTCTAGCTACAATAGAAAGCATGGTAGCATCAATTATGTCTGATTCATCCGCAGTACAAACAAAGACATCATAAAAAGGAGTTTCAGCTGTTCCCATAATTTTAGTTTTCATCAAAAATTCTTCATATTCCTCTTTGAAATAACTATCAGCTAATTCATTATCCGCCCCATTATTTTTCAAAAAAGATGAAGCTTCATAAGTAGCAGAACTAATATGCAATCTATAATGATTTGTATCGAGTAAAATACCGCAAAGCATCATAGTAGCATAACGAGGATCAAGCTCAATTTTCTGATGGTTATAAGCAATATATTCGGTAATTAATTCACAGGATGATGAAGCAGATGTATCGATTGAATTAAAAATAACATTTGGTAAAAAGTTTTCTGAACGACGATGGTGGTCGATAATTGCCACTCTAGTTCGTGGTTCAATTATATCGGGATACAATAAAATTTTAGGGTTATTACAATCAACAATAATTACTAAGGTATCTTCTGTATAAAATTCACTTGCCTTTTTAAAAGTAACAAAAATATTTGAAAATTCTTGTTGATCCTTAAATAAGTTTCTAACAGCTCTTTTAGCTTTTTTTTCAATAAATTGTTCTTCAAATATAATACGAGCATCAACATTCATAGCCTTAGCCATAGCATGAATGCCTAAACAAGCTCCTATGGCATCGAAATCAGCATTAGTATGTCCCATAATAAGAATATTACTAGCCTTACTTATCAAAGCTGTCAAAGACTGACTAATCGTTCTCAATTTAACGCGATTTCTAGAAACTCTCGATTCAGTTTTGCCACCGATAAATTCAAGATTTTGTGAAAACGGAGAAATAACTACTTGGTCTCCTCCACGGCTTAAGGCAACATCTAATGCTGATGAAGCTAATTCCATTAAACGGGAATAATCAGGAAAGCCGTATGCAATTCCTAATGATAAAGTATAACCATCTTCATAAGCATTTCTAACTTTGTCAACAATAGAAAATTTATCTTTATACATCTCTTGATAATTCTTTTTAGAACATACTAATAAATAAGTATCTTCTTTTAAACTGCGAATAAGAACTTGCTTTTCTGTAAAATAAGAAACTATCATTTTTCGTATCGAAGCTATCATATCGCTAATATCATCAGAATTAACATCAGAATAATTGTCGATAACTAATTGTCCAATAACAGGATATTGACTATCTGAATATTCTAATAATGATTCATATTTTGTAACATCTTTAAAAATGTACAAATTTAATTCACGAATTATCTTCACTTCATAAATATAATTTTGACAGGAAACTTTTACGCTAATATTCTCTTCTTTTTCTGGGTAAAGAATATATTGTCTCAATGCAGGAAATGCATCGGTTATTTTCTGATCAATATAGCTAATATTTCTATCTTCCAAAAAATCACTTCCCCAAATAATCGTATTTGATTCATCAGTTATAAGAATACCTATTTCACCAAAGTAATAAGCTTCTTGAATATCATTTCCCAAAATATCAGCTATTTTTTGATCTGTCCTTTTTTTCAAAATTCTTACTTTATTATTATAAGTAATAAAGAATATGCCTTGAATGATTAAGAACAAAATGCAAATTCCCATAAATACAAAATAATAGTATTCAAAATCAGGATATAACCATTTAGCAAAAAAAAGTACAATACCAATACCTAGAAGTTCGATAAGATTAATTACCGCATTTACCAAGCAGCTTTTTTTCAATAATTTATTCATTACAAAACACCTATATTTAGTATTATACTTTTATTCTAGTTTTATTTCTACTATTTATTTTTTTACCATTTATCCTGGGAAAAATCTGGAAATTCAACAATTATATCACTAGGTTTAGAATCACTATGAACATTCGTGAGCTTTCCTTCTGTTAAATCAATCCCGATTATTCCCATAATTTTTGTTGAAAAAGCAATCCTATCCAGATATTCTTTTTTAATTTCTTTATTTTCTTCAAAATATGTGGAAATCAAAAATCCAAAATTTAAATTTATATCATCTAAATTGAATTTAACTAAACTTGGACCATCAATTATCATCGAATAATTATAACTAGCATCTTCTGAAGAATCGTATTCATATTTTTTCAAAACATTTTCAAAATGAATAGGATCACATAATTCAAATGAAGAATCTCCATTTAAAATTGCATCGCTCAACGCATTTTTTATAGTATCACTACAATATAAAGTAGTATAAATAAAATCAATCAATTTATTTGGATCATTAGCTAATTCATCCGTGGTATAAGTTCTATACTCAGTCTTTTTTGTCCACCAATATTCAGAATATCTTTTAAGGTATATAGTTTTATTAACACCATCATAGTATATCCAAATTTTGCCTTTTCTAACGGCTACAACAATTCCACCTAAAGCTTTAACTTCTTCTTTAACATCAACAAATAAAGAAACTTTAGGAACCATATTGTCATCGAGTTGAATATCGACATCAACAGGAATTGATCCAAGTTTATATCCAATTAAATCCAATGCAACTTTAGCATTTAAACTATAAGACTTAATATTTGCACTATTAAAGAAAGTTTTAAACAATGTAGTAATGGAATTAAAATCATAATATCCATCTAAGCTCTGTGGTGAAGAAATTTCTGAGCTTTCATTATTTTCTGAATATATATCATCAAAATTGATATTTATATCAAATATTTCATCTTTTTTCGAATAAATATTAGTTACAGAAATACCAGAAACAAAATTAGAAGATGTAGAAATTGAAGCGTTGATATAAGAATTTGTTGCACCCTCAATCTTATTTCCTTCAGAATCTAAATTAGGATTAAAATCAGATATTGCTTCATAAAGCTTTTCAGCGTCTAAAATTACTTTTATGCTTTCAACACTAGATAAAGACTTAATTAATTCATTAATATTTAAACCCAATGGTTTCATTTCTGGAATAGAAGGAGTAAATACACCGGTATCAATTCCTTCAGTAACGCTATCTAATATTGATGATAATAAATCCGATTTTATACCCATGATATCAGTAACATAGCGTACTAATTGCAAAGTTTCTTTAACTGAAATATAGAATTTAAGATTTGAATTATAGGTAACGTAAATAACATTATCAACAATTGTTAATTCGACATTATATTCTAAATTATTCTTAATGTCAGCAACATTAGCTTTAGCCATTAATTTTATATTTTTTACATCATTGATATCTAATTTGACTTCAGCATTATAATTGAAATTACTTTCACCTTTTTCTTTAACAATACCATTTGCATTGAATGAGAAGGTCTTATTATTCAAAAATTTTATAACATTCTTCAAACTTTTTATAATATTGCTTAAATCTTCTTTTCTTGCCCAAGAATCATCAACAAGTATATCAGTGATATTTGCATTTGTTTTGGTTAAAGATACTTTTCTAATAATATCCATTGATGACACTTCAATTTTATCGGTTGAAATTGAAAAATCAATTTTTCCTATAACTGGTAAAACACTGCTAAAATCAGCACTCATCTTCAAATCAGAAGACCAATATATACTATTTATAATATCGGCAAAATTAATAGAACTTAAAGAAATATCATTTGATTCAGATCTATTTTTAAATACTGAACTTATCTTTTCAATTCCAGAAGTAAAATCACCATTAGTAAGCAAGATAAATCCTTCTTTTAAAATATCTAAATCAAGATTTTTATAATCGAGATCAAAGGCAACTTCAACTTCTTGTAAAATTTGGAAAAGCTCATCGATAGTAAGTACATATTTAACATTTCCAAGATCAATATAGAAATAATCACCAATTTTAGAAACATTAATCAATATATTAAAATCAGAACAATAGATATTCAATCCTTTAACTTCAAAATCAAATTTATTATTCAAATCAAAATTAACAGTTCCTGAAATATCATATTTGTCATATTTTCCTTCAAATTCAATAGAATATTTCTTATTATCAATTAAATCTTTTATTCCATTTATGAAAGAAGATAATTCATCTAAATCATGATAATCTCTATCTTCAATAATAAAATCCTTTTTATTTGCCGAAGTTAAAGAAATAGAACCAATATTATCTAAAACAACAGAAAGATTAGATTTTTTATCATCAAACACTATTTTAATGTCATTTAAGAAATCTTTATTTAAAAAGTCTAAATTCAAATCAATTGCAAAATGATCTTCATCAGCTTCTAAATTATTAAATATAGAATTAAACTTATCTAAAATAATATTAACATCTAAATCTTTAGATTCAAATTCTTCCTTTAATTTCAATAAGAGATTATCAACAGTATCAGAAAAATATACTCCGTTGCCTAAACAAATATAAACTTTATTATCTTTTATCTTTAATGTGAGATAAGTAGATGATGTTTTATCTATCAATTCAACATTAATATCAGCCTCTAACCCATTTTCAAAATTTAAATAACTTTCCAATACTTTAATTTCCAAATCACTATCTTTAATACTTACATTGAAGCTGCCTTCAATTCTATAAGATTTTCTTGATAATAAGTCAGCAAAATTTAAAATTGTTGAAGTTTTCAAATTGTCTAATGAAGTAGTGTCAAAATAAGAACTCTCATCGGTAACATGGACATATTCATTATTGAGACCATAAGCATATTCCAAAGAATTATTATCATAATTTAAATTGAGTAAATTATTTTTTAAATTCCAAACAACATCAATATCTTTTTCGTTTAAAGTAAATTTTAAGTCAAATATTTCATCAGCAAATTTGATTTCATTTATTAAGTCTTTCAAGTCAACTTTTTGACCCGAGGATAATTTAGATAACTCTTGGAAAATAACTTTTAAGTCAAAATTATTATTTTGAACCATTTCTAATAAAACATTAACAAATGGAATATCAATATTATTAGCTTTTAAAAAGGCATCTAAGAAAATTGTAATAGAATTTAAACTACCTTTTATCTTTGCATCATTAATGTTTAAATAAAAAATACCTTCTTCAACATTTAATGAAATTTTAATATTTTCAAGTTCAGCAGATAAATAAATATTATTATCTTCAACTACATAAAAACCATTAACAGTTATTTCTTTTTCATCAATTTTACCAGTAAACTTAAATGAAGAATTTTTGACACCAGAAACAATTTCATCAATTTCTGAAATCAGACAATCAATATTTCCAAAATCCAAGTAATCTTCATTTTTGTTAAAATCAAAATTAAGGTTTCTCTTCAATAAAATTGTAGCTTCAATATTTTGATTACAGACAACTATTTTATTTTCCAAAGGCAATAACTTAGTCTCAGCAGAAATAAAAGGTATATAAAGTTTAACTTCATCATCTGCAAAGTTCAAAGAATTTAAGATTTCATTTATAGAAACGTTAAATTCTGAAGTATTTATATTGAACGAAATATCATATTTTTCTAAAAGAGACTTTAATTTGTTAACTAGATCAATAGCCTCTTCTTTTGTTAATTTAGTTTTAATCTTATCTGATAAATTAAAATATATTTCATTATTCTCATAATAGAAACCAGCTGTTCCAGATATATTTTTAAGACTGAAATCAACATTTCCTTGAATGCGATTCTTATTTAAATCAATCAAAGCAGTTCCAGAAATTGAATTATCCTCTTTTGTATATTTGAAATTTGTCTCAAATTTTCTAACAGAAAAGAAATCCATACCCATGTTGATAAGACTATTAAGTTTTTCAAAAGAAATATATTCTTTATTTTCTAATTCAAAATCAAAATTATCTGTTGGAACTAAAGTTAATTTTCCTTTATTCCCAAAAGAAACATTAAATTGACTATTACCAAATAAATATTCCAAATTTAGTTCATCATCAATCTTATATTGCATTAAATCTAAAGAAATACTTATTTTCTCATTTGAAGTAACTATTTCAGAAAACAAATTATTTAAAGTTGGAATTAATTCTTCTTTCAATTTTTTCAAATCTAATTTAAAAGAAGATATGCCATCTATCGCATCATCTAAATCCAATCCAGATTTAGAAATAATATTGAACAAAAGATTTTTAAATTCATCTATTGTCATTTTAAACTCATTATCAGAAAGTTTTAAAACCAAATAATTTTTAGATAAATTTAAACCAATTGGAATTATTTCATCTTTAACTTTTAATTTTAAATTTGCAAATCCATGAGCATTGTTTTTATCCTTAAAATCAAATTTATAATCGCCAGAAATTGCTACATTTTGTGATAGTTCATAGCTAATGGTTCCTTCAAAAGCTTTTTTGTCAACAAATATATCTATACTGTCTGCTAAACCATTCAAATTTGTAAATTCATGAAGATTATCTGGTAATTTTTTAAAAGTATGAGAAGGAGTAAACAATTTAATATTTCCATGAATATTATTTTTATCTTTCAAATAACTTAATTCAATATAATCGAAGCTAGCTTTATCATTTTCATCGACAACTAAGTGAATATCAGCAAGCAATCCATCTTTAGATAAAGAAATTGTAATATTGTTTTCATCCTTTGACATCACCATATTTTCCATCAAACTCGACACGAAATCACTTTCGAGTAATGAAGAAAAATCAATACCACTTTCCGAAAAATTAGAATTGTAGTGTTTTATCAAATTCATGACTTCATCTTTTTTTATAGCAAAATTAAGATTTTCTCCACATAACAAATAAGCCATTTCATTCTTATAATAAATATTTAAACTATCATCGAAAGAAATTTTAATATCCTTATTGGCTAAGTCGCAGCTGACATAAATTGGTAAAGAAGAATCATTAACATTGAAATCGCCTTGAATATTAATTGGTGTTCCATCACTAGCAATAAAAGGCTCAGCAGCATCAGTTAAATAATCTAATGCTGTTTTTTCAATAGTAATATTATTATCAACCATTCCAAATTTAGCTTTGAAATCTTCTTTTTCTGGAATTACTTGATATGAATCACTATAAGAAAAATCTTCACTTAATTCCGATGAGCAGACTAAACCACCTAAAATTGAAATAGAATAAACATCCGTTGTTTTAATTGATTTTAAAACCCAATTATCATCGATAACTATTTCAAGTTCAGACTTTGTAAATGTCGGATAGTCAGTAGATCCTGACATATATTTAACTTCTCTAATATACTTTGCTGAAGCATATTCAGGATTTAATGTATATTTAAAAGTATAAAGACCATCTTGTGTATCAATTATTGATCCTGATGTGACAGAATAATCATTTAATACATAATTGCACAAACCATTAGAAGTATTACCATATTGTTCTAAATAATCTTTTTTAGAAAAGGCTATTATATTATCCTTGCTGTAAGTTGCACCTTCTAAACTCGGATTTGAACCTTGTCTATTCAGATAAGAATTAGAATTTCCAAATCTTTGTTCAGATTTTTTTACAAAAGCCGAAATCGTATTTGTTTGAAAGAACCATTCATGGTTTTCATCATTATTAATTATTCTTTTTGAATAAACATCTTGATTGTAAGGAATAGGTCCTACTGAAGCAATTGCTTTTCCACTAGCTTCACTTGACCAATATAAAGTGTCCTTTAAAACACCAGCAGCAATATAAAGATTATCAACAATATTATCCCCAACATAATCACTAGGCTTTGATTCATCCTTTGGACGAGTCAAAAACTTATTTTGCAATTCTGGAGATTCTATATCATAAGCACTACTGTTTCCATTATTAGGAAAATGAAAAACCATATTTCCTAAACCACAACCAGTCAATGTTGTCATTGTTAAAATTAATGCAGTAATGCTAAGTTTTGCACGATTTTTCATATTTAAACCTCGCATTCAAAAAAATCACTATAAAAATTCCCATAATTATCTTAATATTTTTATAAAAAAAAGTCTAATATTTTTGAAATAAATAGTTTTGAATACAAACTATTTTGTTCTTGATTTATTCAGGAAAATAGTCTATCTTAATTTTACATGGGGCTATAGCTCATCTGGCAGAGCGTCTCGTTCGCAACGAGAAGGCAGCGAGTTCGATTCTCGTTAGCTCCACCAATTTTATATTTGGCTTTCATTAAAAGCTAAATATTTTTTTATTGACTAAAAAATAAAATGTATTTATAATTAAGTGCTAGTTAGTCATAACTAACATAAGGTGTTTTATGAAAATTAAAAAGATTATATACATTATATTAGGCTTTATTTGTTTAGGACTAGGTATCGTTGGAATAATATTACCAGTGCTTCCAACTGTTCCTTTTTTACTATGTACATCTTTCTTTTTTTCTAGAGGCTCCACAAAATTTGATAATTGGTTTAAAAGTACAAAAATTTATCATAAATATCTTGAAAACTTCGTAAAAAATAAAGTTATGACATTAAAAGGAAAAGTAATTCTTTTATCTTTAGTCTCAGGAATGTTATTTTTTGCAATGTGGAAAGTCAACTCATTAGCAATGTCTATATGCATTACCATTTTAATCATAATTAAATATTTATATTTTATTTTATATGTAGAAACAGTTACCAAAGAAGAGTATATAGCCAGAAGAAAAGCCATTCATGCTGAAGAAGAAAAATAAATTATTATGAGTATTCCAAGAATCATTGCTATTTGCGCATTAGGATTAGCTTTTGTTTTTTTATTATTTATAATCATCCAAAGCATAATTAAAAATAAAAAAATAAAATAAAAGTGCAAAAAATTTGTAAAAAATAAAATTCATAATTAAAATATAGAAGTATTATTTAGTGGTTTTAATCTACAATGAATGACAATTTAAAATTTCTCAGCCAATATATGGCAAAACAATTCTATAAAATTCTTAAAGTTAATTTGATAAATAGCACATTTGAAGTCATAAAAAATGCAAAAGCAGAAAGTGAAAAACTTTATGTTGGCAGCGACTATAATGAGTATCTAAAAATTTATCTTAATTCAAACTACATTCATGTTGATGATTTAGATATTGTTAATGAGAAACTCAATTTAAACTTTTTAAAAAAATATTTTTCCAAAAATAATAACGAATTGGATTGCTGGTTTAGAAGAAAATTTGAAATAGACTATAGATGGACATTAGTTAAAATAATAAAATCAGAACAATTTTCTGTAGATCATAATATCTACTATGTTATGCAAGATAACGATGTTCCTTCTAAGGTTAAATTAAATACAAAAATTCTTGATGAGTACAAAATATTAAATTAAAAGCCTTAACAACACTATTTATTAGCATGTATATCATCGATTTAGAAACAGATACTTATGTTGACTATAAAACTAATAAATTTATCTCAAAATTTACTACATCTAAAATCGCTTCACTTGATTTAAAAAATTGTGCTACTCATCTTCTATTAGAAAAATATCAAAAAGAAGCTTTAATCTTTACTGATCTAAAAACTCTTTCCGAAAGAATTAAAAACAATAATTTTATTAGCAATGAAAGTATTAGTAAAAACTATGGATGGGTAAGATATTCTTTTTTCCCTATTGCTTATGATGAAAATGGAAAATTATCCAGCGTAATTTTTGCTGTCTCTAATATTAATAAACAAAAGTAAAAGAACAAAGCCTTATTAAATTATCCCATCATGATGGATTAACTGGTTTATTTAATAGATATAGTTTTGAAAAAGATATTCATAATAATCAATTCAATACTAAAAACTGTGTCATCGTCGCCGCCGATATTAATTTTTTGAAACAAATAAATGATACTTATGGTCATAAAACAGGAGATGAAATAATTAAAAGAGCTGCTAATTGCCTATATAAAGTTTTATCAACATATGGAAAAGTATATAGAACAGGTGGAGATGAATTTGTTGGCATTATTTATGTTTCTTTAAAAGAATTAAACAATATTTTAACCAATATTAAACATGAAATTGATATAGAAAATTATAAATGCAAAATAAAACTATCTCTTTCTATTGGAACTGCTGATTTCAACGAAAATTCAAATTTAAATATAGAAGAAATAATTCAAAGCGCTGATAAAAATATGTACTTAAATAAAAACGATTTTCATAAAAACAATGTTTTTTAAAAAATTAACTTTCAAAAATTTAAAAACTTATATTCGATTTTTTTATATCTTATAAATAACTAATTTTTTGCTATTAAAACAAATTATTTTATTTAAATATAAATTGCTTTCTTATACAAAAAAATAATATAATCTATATCAAATGATATTTATAAGGAGCTTTTAAATGAAAAAAAGGTTGTTAGCAATAAGCGTTCTACTTATGTCACTCGTTTCTTGCAATGTCAATACTTCATCCAGCAGTTCTTCAGCCAGTAATACTTCTTCATCTATTTCATCCTCTTCTAATATTTCTTCATCAAGTTCTAGCACAATTTCTTCAACAACAATTGCACCAAGTAGTAGTTCTTCTTCTAATTCATCTTCTTCAACATCGAGTTCTTCTTCATCAAACAATTCTTCATCACAAGAAGATGATATTCACGTCAAATCTGTAACAATTAAAAATAAGGAAGTAACTACTTTAAAAGTAGGTCAAACTATACAATTAAATGTAGAAGTATTACCCACAAATGCTACAAATAAAATTTTGAATTATTCATCATCAAATACGGATATAGCCTCAGTTTCTTTCAATGGTTTAATCACAGCAAGACAAAGTGGTAATTGTATAATCACAGTATCAAGCGATGATGGAAATATTCAAGATACTTTAGCAATAGAAGTAATATCTTCAACAGTTTCCAAGTTCGATGCTAATTTCGACTCTTCAGTTGAAACTATCACATTGAAAAATACAACATTCTATAAATTAATATTAGGTAAATCTTATCCATTAAATGTTTCTTTCGATTCTACTGATTCTAAAGACAACATTCTTGAGGCTTCATTTAGTATTGATGGAGTAGTTAGCTTTGATCCAAATACCAACATCATTACACCACTAAAAAAAGCTGAAAGCGTAATTTTAACTTTAAAGGTAAGAGGAACTAATATTTCAAAAGAATTCGCTTTAAAAATTATTAACGAAGGTGAAAAAGATACTTCTGAAATTGTGGCAAAGCTAGATTCATCTAAAGAAAAAGAAGAAAGATTAACTGTTTCTCAATATGATGTTAATTTAGACTTTAATACCTTAGATATTAATGAAAATAGAACTCATGCTGTTCAATCAACTAAATTCAACATTCATAAAAACGGAACTGATAGGTTGATGATAGGTGATACAACAACTACAACTTCATATACAAAATATGGGGAAACTAATAGCGAAGAAAACTCATATAATTCTCATATTTTCAAAGGAATGAGTGATGGTAACTATTATGAATATCAAGTACTTGATAACGGACAACATTTGGTTACTCCTTATAAAAAAGCAATTGTAGATTCAGTCAGCGATAGCAAAACTCAAATTACCAGAGATGATGCTTTAACACGTTCTACAACAATGATAATGAATTCTCATGTTGGATTATCCGAAATTGCTAAATCCCATTTCAACGGTCTTTATGAAAACTCTATCGGTTTTGGTTCTATACCTATGTATTTTGGTGGTTTAGGACTAGGAAATCTTAAAACTGTTGAAAAAGATAATATAGTTTTTGCTGATACATCATTCATAGAAACTTATCCTTCTTCAGTTTCAACTGGTGAAGTATATTTCAACCATGGTGAATATAAATTTAACAGTGATGGTATATTGACAGATATAAAAGTTGTTTCTTATGTTTATGATAATACTTATTATGATTTTACAACTAAAGAATTAAAGGAAAATGCTCAATATCGTGAGATGTACTCTACTGAATATAAACAAATATTTGGATCATTAACCACAATAGAAAACTATGAATTGAATCCAAACAATTTATATTTCACTTCCTATACTCCTGTTCTAGCTACTAAGGACGGCTATGAAGCAAACAAATTTGAAATTGGAAATTATTATTATATTAGTTATTTAAATCAACAACCTAAATATGCTGATAGCCGCATCGATTCAATCATCATAGATGAAGTCAGCAATTCAGAAGTTGCTACAATTGAAGATGCTGGCAGATCAATAAAAATTATCGGCGCTGGTGTATGTAAATTAACTATTTATTCCTTAAAAAATCAGGTTAAAACCGAGTTGTACATTTCTGTTAATACTCCTTCCCCTTCTTCTATAACTGCAAAAGTTAATGGAAAAGAAACCGATGATCAAATCACCATCAACGCTGGTGAAAAATTAGAAAATATATCATTTGAAGTTTTACCCTCTATAACATTACAAGATGTTGATGTAACATTAGAAGGCGTTGGAGAATTAACAAAAAATAACAATAACACTTACACCTATCAAAGCGATATTGCTGGTAAAGCTACAATTACTGCCACAAGTAGACTTGATAAAACCATCAGGAAGACATTATCTATTAATGTAAATGAAAAAAAAGAAGATTTATCATTTATCGATAAGATTTTAGCAACTACATATGTCTGCAAAGATACAAGTATGGAACATAGCACAGATATAACATCTAATCGTTTAGAATTTGTTTCAAGTACTAAAGCCATGCTTTATATCGAAGCTAATGAAGCTCAGTTTACATATATTACAGAATATGATGTTACTATCGATGAAACTAATAAAACTATTACTTTCAATTCTTTCAATCTAACAAATGGTGATTATGATGAATATAATTACTATTACCTTCCAACAATTAAAACTGGTATTGCTTATAAAATATCTGACGATACAAAAAGTCTTGAATCAAAATTATTCTTCTTAGAAGATGGAACCGAATACGATATTAGCACTTTGGATAGTGATTCTCTATTAACATATTATTTCGAAGCAAAATAAAAGGTATTTAAAATGAAGAAAAAATATTTATTTTCACTAATTGCAACATTAACTGTTTTAGCCAGTTGCACAACTACTCCTTCTACCTCAGTCTCATCATCTTCTAAATCCAATAATTCACAAAACACTTCTACTTCTTCCACTATTTCTAACTCTTCTTCATCAAGTTCTTCTTTATCGAGTTCTTCTTCATCAAGTTCATCTAGTAATAGTTC
Source organism: Firmicutes bacterium CAG:345 (assembly GCA_000433315.1). Taxonomy (NCBI): domain Bacteria; kingdom Bacillati; phylum Bacillota; species Firmicutes bacterium CAG:345. Next base: position 113,829 of record FR893385.1, read on the forward strand.
CTCTTCAACAATTAAACCTGAAGAAAAAGTGGTACAACTTTTATCAGAAATAAATTTAGATAATATCGTAAGTTATAATTTTATTGATCGTTCATATTCATATAATTCCTATAACAATTCCAAATATATAGTTACTGGAAACGTTTCAACTGGTCTAGTTAACTACGAGGCTACTCATAAGTTCAAATTATATAATAATGATGTAATTGTCGATAACATATCTGTTGACTCTCTCGATGGTGTTGAAAAAACCGAAGCTGTCTTAAATACTAAAGCCAAGGGACAAATATATTTAAAAAATAATTATATATATGATTACTTCATCTGCAATTCTATGAAAGAACAATCATTCGTTGAATGCTATGAAACGGATTATTACAGAAATTTAAATGCATATTTTAATTACCTAGGTATTATTACTGATATAAAAACTGCCTTTTCAGATCCTAATAGTTATTTTCCTACAGAAAGCGGTTATGAAACTCCAATAATTGAATATAACATTGAAAATGGAATTGAACATTGCTCACTAACAAGTAAATTTCCCGGAACTGATGACTACAAACCATTAATAATTAATTTCGAAGTTGATTACAATACATCAACAAATACATTCACAAAAATAAAATCACAAAATAGAAGTATGATTGGAAGTTTAGACACAGATTTTGAAATAGGAACATCTTCAATAACATCATATACAATAACGAATATTCAATTCGGTGAAAAAGATATTTTTAATGATTCTCTTTATACTTTTGATGACATTCAAAATAAAAATAATATTCATAACGCGCCAAAATATATTGTCGACATTTCCAATTTAAATGATGGTTTAATTGATGAAAACACAGCTTTTGAAATTGTAAAAAATATCTATGCTTATTCTAATAATATAAGACAAACAAACTATTCTATGAAATATCACAATGCTTTTGATTTTGCAACAACAGATAGAACAGAATTTGGCGATGCAATATTCGAAGGAAAAATTATTTCTTATGCCAATGGAATTTTGGATAATAATGGTACAATTCAATTAATGGATAGTTCTGATCAACCAATAGGTGATAAATCTGATTTCAGAATATTTACTAAAGCTGAAAGTTATGGAATTCTTCGTGGTGGTAAATTCTCAAAATATATTACTTCTGCATTTGCTTTTATGGCCAAAAGCTATATTACAAATACCAGAGAATATTTAGATGCCAATCCATTATATTGGAATGAAATTGCTAGTATATATAATAACTTTGAAACCTATGGATTAGGTCAAACTATAGTTAATAATTCAAAAATTAATGTCTCTGTTTCTGGAACAAAATCTGGAAGCTCATTAGAAATTAAAGCTCAACTCCACTCTGTAAGTTCTTATGGCACAAACACAGAAAATATAGATGCTTTCACTTTCTATATAGAAGACAATAAACTTATGTCTTTATTATTTCAAACAACTGGTAACACCTCTTCCGGAAAATATACTGATACTTATGAAGCAAAATTCGTTCACGGAAGTAAGAAAAACTTTTCTGGAGATGAAATGAATATTCTAGATGAAATTGAATCCCAGATTTCAATGGATGACTTCAATATAATATAACAAATTAAATTTATAGGTCTCTTTGTTCATCAAGAGGCCTTTCTTTTGCTGAGATTTTATCATTAAAAGAGGCGATGTAATATGTTTTTTCATGTAAAAATAGAAGAAACGAAAGACCAGCAATAAATTCAGAAACAGATGGTATTTTCGAACTAAAAAATGCAACTTTAAACATTGTTTCTTTTAAAAAGTAATGACTCGTTTCTATTGAAGAAACTATACTTCTTTTTATTTTATATTTTGGTTTTTTATATTTTCTAGCTATCGTACTCAATATATAATCCTCATTTTTTCCAATTATATTTGAAATTGTCAACTTTTCAGTTTGCAAATAAAATTTTAAATACTTATATCCAGTAAGATAAGTAGGTATCTTCATCTGCCTTAGAACATATTCAGTTCTTAAATTATTTGCTACAATCTTATTATCCAAAAATTTTTTATAATCTTTTAAATATTTCCGATAACTTATAATATTACTTCTTAAGTATCCAGAGGGATATTTATCTAAATTATCAATATTCAACATTAAATTATAACCAATATTAAAATAATTAAAATTATTTTTATCATTTTCAGTTGTTAAAATTATACGCAAAATTTTATAGGCATTTTTATATTTATGACTTTTTATGATAAATAATTGTAATACGCGAAAAACATATTTATTAATTCGTGAATCAACAAGTAAAACATCACTTTTATATAATCTATCTAAATTTTCATAAAATGAATGCATTGATTTTATAATACAATTGCATTTCAAATGTTTAGAATTATAAGCTTTTATTGTAATTGCTTGTATTAATTCATCATTATTTGTAATTAGACAATATTTCACAACGGCTTCAGCAAAGATTAAATTACAGGTTCCTTTTCTTTATTATTTCCAATTGAAACAGCATTAGAGATATTAATGATATGATTGACATTTTCAACATTATCAGGATGAGCCGATAAGTATTCTTTTCTTTCTTTTCTGAAATGAATAATCAAATAATCAGAAATATTAGCTATAAACTCACCATTTGTAGGTTTTCCCTTTTCATTTGAATAGGAATAAGAGAAAATCTTTTCCATAGTTTCTATTTTTGCTCGACACCAACCAGTTTCAATAGCGTGTCTCATAGATCTTTCAACTCTAGGAGAAGTGGTATTATACATTTGTGCAATTGTTGGATAAATAACTTTAGTTACACCACCAACTACAGTATCAATATTCAAAAATGCCATTTCAATAGCTCTTTTTAGATATTGATAACCAGTTAAAGATGCTGGAATTCCAAAATCATGTAATATATCAACCATAATCTCATTAAATCCTGGAATTTCAATTCCGTCATCCAAAGATTTCTTTAAACTATGATTATACAAAGAACAAAGTTTTTGATAAACCAACGTATTCAAATGCTTTATAAGATCTTTATCACTTTCTTTTAAAGATATGCAATCATCATAGCCCATTTCTTTATATAAAGAAGCATTAACTTCATTTACTTCATCTTTAGTTAATACAAGTTTAACAACTTTACACGCATGACTAGACGTTGTACTATTTGTAACAAAAAGATGACTGAAATTGTCTAAAAATTGAATGCCCAAATTTTCTGATACAACAACAATATCGCTAAGATAAATATTAGGCAAATTATTTGTAGCTTCGGAATAATTTTTACTTAATCCGAAAAACCTAATTGTTGAAGCATCTTTTAGTTTGTTTGTAAATAAAGAAATTGTACTTCTTTCATCAATAAGTAAGTGATATTTAATCATTTTTCAAATTTCTTTCCTAGATACTCATACTAATCTAATTAACATACACTTTTCTCAAGTAATTAAATTATAAAATTATTTTTTTAGAAAAATCAATATTTTAATAAATTAATTTTACTATTTTTTTATATATTAAAAATAAATTAGCAATTTTGATAGATTTCGACATTATTCGACATAAAAATTTTTATAATTTTGCAGTAATTTGCAAATATCATAGTTATTCTTTTAAAAAAGCAGTTACATTTAAATCATCAAAAAACTTGAAATCGCACTTTAAGCAAGTTCAAGTTTTATAATTTATATAGTATATTTTTAAACAATTTTTATAAAGAATTCAAATATTTCATATCTTCATCATCAATTTTAAAATTGATATCCAAATTAGAAATAATTCTATCTTCATGGGTAGACTTCGGAAGAGGAACAGTATTATTTTGAAGGCAAAAAGCCAAACAAACTTTAGCCACTGTAGTATTATATTTTTCAGCAACTTTCAATATATTTTTATTATCTAGAATTTTTCCTGTTGCAAAAGGAGAATATGCTTCAACTAATATATTATTTTTTTGACAATAATTAGTGAGCTCTTTTTCAGTATCACCGATAAAATATCTTATCTGATTTACATGAGGAACAAAGCTAGTTGCCGCAACAATATTTTTGATATCAGAAATTGAAAAATTAGAAACACCAATTGCTCTAATTAATCCTTCATTATATAATTCAATCATTGCGTTAAAAGCTTCTATATTTCCTTGTCTACAATCAAGACCAATATTTGTCCAAGGCCAAGGGGCATGAATTAAATATAAATCTATATAATCAAGACCAAAGCTATTTAATGACTCATAGAAATATTTTTTTGTTTCATCATATGTTTTTATATGAGAAGGCAATTTTGTAGTAATAAAAAGATTTTTTCTTTCAATTCCAAAATCTTTAATTGCTTTGCCAATAGCTTTTTCATTGCCATAATCATAAGCTGAATCAATATGACGATAGCCAGCTTTTAAGGCGTAAATGGTCGAAGTATATGCGCTATCAAATTCAGCGATTTGCCAAGTTCCAAAACCAATTTTAGGAATTTTTACTCCATTAGATAAAATAAAGTCTTCATCTTTAATCATTTAATTCACCTTTATTTCTTGCACTATGTAAACTTAAGCGACTTAAAAGATTCATTTTCATCTCATAATATTTAGGACTCATATCAACATAGTGAATATGTGGATTAGAAAATCTTTGTTCCTCTTCCCATATTTCATTTGTAAGTTGTTCTTTAACAAAATTTTGCAAATTCTTCAAAGGAACAGGAGCATATAATCTTTTTCCTTCCTTAAGGACAAGTTCTTTCATCGGCTTAGCAATACAATTTTCAAAATATCTAACTTTCCATGGCTTTTCTGGATCAATAAATCTATATGGCTTAGAAAGATTAACTTCTTCATCAAAGTTAGTTATTAGATCAGCAACTGCTTTATTATCGCTTGAATAAATGCGATAAACTTGTTTATTGCCTGGGTTAGTTATCTTTTCAACTGTTTCAGAAATTTTTATTCTAGGTTCAAAAACACCATTTTCTTCAACGGCAGAAATTTTATAAACAGCACCAAAGACCGGATCACTTTTTGCAGTAATAAGTCTTTCACCAACACCAAACGAATCAATTTTTCCACCTTGACTCAAAATAGATCCTATAGTATATTCATCTAAACTATTTGAAACAATAATCTTACAATCAGTTAATCCAGCATCATCCAACATCTTTCTAACTTTTTTAGATAAATACGCCAAATCACCAGAATCTAAACGAACGCCTTTTAATCTTTTTCCTTGTGGAATTAAAACTTCCTTAGCAACCCTTATCGCATTAGGAATGCCAGAATCTAATACATCATAAGTATCAACTAATAAAACTGTTGCATCAGGATAACACTCAGCATATTTCTTAAAAGCTAAATATTCATCCTTATAAAACATTACCCAACTATGAGCCATTGTTCCACTAACAGGAATATCAAATTCTTTTCCCGCTAAAACTGTAGCAGTTCCAACAGCACCGCCAATATATGCTGCTCTAGCACCATAAACAGCAGCATCCATATTATGAGCTCTTCTAGCACCAAAATCAGATACAGCACGTCCTTGTGCTGAGCGAACAATTCTGTTCGTTTTTGTTGCAATTAACGACTGATGGTTAATTTGTGCAAGTATTGCTGTTTCAACAAGCTGAGCATCAATTAAAGGAGCTACAACTGTTAAAATGGGTTCATTAGGATACATAATAGATCCTTCTTTAAATGCATATATATCCCCTTTAAAATGAAATTCCTTTAAATAATTCAAGAATCTTTCATCAAATAAATTCAAAGACTGAAAATACTCGATATCACTATCATCAAAATGTAAATTTTCTATATATTCAATTACTTGTTCCAAACCAGCAAAAATTGCGTAACCACCTTTATCAGGGTTATTGCGATAAAAAACGTCAAAAACAACCTTTTGGTTTTTATCATGATTTAAAAAATAACCATTAGCCATAGTCATTTCGTAAAGATCCATCATCATTGAGAGATTACGTTTATCAAATTGATTCATTTTTTCCTCCAAATCTTTCATATTATAATTTTTTAAAAATAAAATTACTATGTTTTTTTTAATTTCATCTTGCTTAAATAAAAACAATTTTGCAAAATAAGATGCGAGGTGAGATATGAGAATAATTTTAGCAAGCAATAATCAACACAAAGTCGATGAATTTAAAAAAGTATTATTTCCTCTTGGATATAATGTAATTTCATTAAAAGAAGCACAAATAGAAGTTGAACCAGATGAAAATGGAAAAACATTTAAAGAAAACGCTCTTATAAAATGTCTGGCTGTCAGCAAATATACCAAAGATATAATTTTATCCGATGATTCAGGATTAGAAATACATGCGTTAAATAATTTTCCTGGTATTTATTCAGCAAGATTTATGGAAGGTCATCCATATACTGACAAGTTTATTGCCATCAATGAAAAATTAAATGGAAAAGATGATAAAAGCGCGAACTTTAATTGTACATTATGTTTATATAATTTCGAAGAAAATCCGATATATTTTGAAGGAAAATGTGAAGGGTTAATAATCGATAAACCCTGTGGTAATAATGGGTTTGGCTATGACCCTATATTTTATTTTCCACTATTAGGAAAAACTTTTGCTGAATTATCTCCCGAAGAAAAAAACTCTTATTCACATCGAGGAGAAGCTATAAAATTATTGGTTAAATACTTAAAAGAAAAAAACTTCTCTAAAAATTATAAAAAATTATAAAAAACAAAAAAGTCTCATTAACGAATAAGCATTCATGATGAGACTTTTTTACTATTATGCTTTATAAAAAGTTCCGGGAAATGAAGAATAAGAATCATTCATCAGTGCAATTAACAATTAATTTCTTTTCATCATCGCTAAGATCGAATTTATTGTTTGTATAATTATCACCATCGATGATAAAAGGACTAACTATTATTCTCTTATTAATAACAGAACATGTAAATATATTGTCATCTATTGTTTCCTTGCCATTTTCCAAAAAAATGATGGTGTGACTATTAAAATACAATTGATCATATCCAGTCCAAATTGAAGAAATCAAAATTTTACTAATACTTTCATCAGTTAATTCTTCTAAAATAACAATGCTTATTTCTTTGTCTAGACTAGGATTTTCTAAGCATGAAATATATATATATATATATTAACTAAGCTGCTTTTTAAAGCTATTAATGAAAAATTAGTAGAAGAATATCCTTCTTCTATTTTTAATAAACTTTCATCTTCTGAAGTAATAATAAATGTTGCTTCAACCTCAATTGTTGTTCCAACTAAAATTTTATCAGAATTCAAAATCTTATCTTTGTCATAATATTCTAAAGGATTAATTAATCTAATATCAGTTTTTGCAAGAATATAATCAGATGGATTCATATCTTTTTCTACTGAATCATATAAACATTCATCATAATTTAAATTAATTTTTATTTCTACACTATCCATAGGATAATCATAGTACTTATTTTCAATCCAATCATAACATTTTGTCTTTTTATAATATGACATTTCTTTCAAAAAGACAATTTTTTCAAAATTAAGCGCTAAATTATAAGAGATAATATCATCAGTGGAACCTCCACTAACATTTTTTGTTAGAGAATAAATAAATGAACCATCCAAATTTATAATAGGTTTTAAATCAACCTCATCAAATTCAAATAAAAGGTAATAAGAAGATTTTTTTATAATTCTAGTTTCTAATGTGTCTTCTATATTTTCAGTATTTAAAGATATGCCACTTTGATAATCTAAAGAATAAATTCCAGAAATTGAAGAAGTGTCAGTAACAAGCAAATTTATATTTTTATCTTCATAAAGACCATTATATGTTTTAAATGTATATTCATACTTATCTATAAACTCACCTAGGCTATTATCAGTACTGCTATCTACTTCATATTTTTTATATAATGAATCTTCAAAAATATGTTTATTAGATAATAAATAACCATTTCCAGTTAAAATACTTTTATTTCCACAATAATTGGATCTGTCAGTAATTACCATTTCTGAAAATGAATAACTTTTTCATGCTCCAAACTTAATGGTGTACTAATATTAGAAATAAATTTCTCAAGTTCTTTTTTATTTTTTGATAAATCATTTTCAATATTAGAAGAACTAAAGTCTGTTAAAAAACTGCTTGTATTAGTTGAAGGAATAATTTGTGGTGTACAAGCAGTTAGTAAAATTAAAGCAAATAAATTTGAAAATTAAATTTTCTCATTCATAAAATCTAGTATTAATGCTGTGAAATAAATGTTCCATTATAAGAATATGACCATAATTCACTATTGCTTATTCTAAATTCAATAGTAGTTCCATCAGCACTTAAAGTACAAGATAAAATATCAAAATAATCAAATGGCTCAACAATTATAGATAAATCACCATTAGAATTTATTGTTTCACTGAAACTCCAATTAATTGCGTATATATGAACTGAATCAGAGAAAGTTCCTGTTCCATCATCGTTAAATAATAAAGTTTGATTATTCGAATTTTTTTCCATCCAGTCAGTTGTCACTAAAATATTTTTCAATTGATCAATACCAAGCTTTTCTGTAATGTTGAGAGTTTTTGTAATTGTTGCTGAAGGATTCTTTTTGCTTGTTAATGTAACATTTATTTCTCCAGATTTTTTACAAACCAAATATGCATATCCTCGATCATCTATAGTAATTTCTGCTAAATCTGTTCTATCGACCGAATATTCTATTTCATCAATCGCATTTTCTGGTTCAAAACGAGGATATATTGTATAAGATTGACCGACATAATAGTGTGAACTATATATACTGAAATCGATTGAAGAAATTCTATCTTCAACAACAGTTAATTCAATAGAAGCATCGATGCCACCAACACTGCTTACTTTTAATGTTGTAGTTCCAGCTTTAACAGATTTATATACACCTGAATCATTAAGATTAATTGCTTCATTATTAGAATTTTCAACTATTAATAATTCCGTATCAATAGCCTTTTCTGGATAAACATTAGTCGCAACAGGAGTGATATAAAAACCTGCTGGAATTTTATCAGGTTCACATTCAAAATAACCATCTGCATATGAAATATTATTTGCTAAAATGCTAATATCATAGCTTTGCATCCAATAATCAGTAGGAACGATTGGAAGAGTATCTGGAGTAACATTTCTTTGACCACGAGTGATAACAGCTTTATCATCTACGGAATTTAAAAAAGTGTTCTGTGTAGATAATTCACCACTTTCAGTATAATAATTAGCATAGACTTCAGCTACATAACTATAAGAAGTTAAAAAATTATCCGGAGTAAATGTAATATTTAACTCAGCAGATGTAGTAGTTTTACCATATTCATCAGTTACGACATCAACAGCATTAAAAGTGTATGTCAAATTACCATCTTCATTTAATACTGGAGTAAATAATGTGTTTTCAGCAATTGCACTTGCCATATAATTGCTTAAATAATAATTAGCAACATTAGTAGCTGTTAAAGTAGATCTAGTTTTTACTTGTGCAATATTAACCTTATTAGGCCCAACACCAACATCATATTTTTCAGCAGTATCATCTTCTTTTCCACCTTCAACATCTAAAACTTCATAATATTTATTATCATTTCCATAAACGCCACGGAAATAATCATATTCTCTATGTCTAGGTTTGAATCCATCATAATCATCGCCTAAAACATCATCTGTACTTTTGTAAGTAACATCTTCTGTTCCATGAGTTAAAGCACTTGGAGCATCATATGCAACTAAATCTTCATGAGTTGTAGTTGTCTTAATAGCAAAAGACTCTTGAGCAGAAGAAACAATATCTCTAGTAGCTGTCGAAGTTTCATCGCCTTCAAGAGGAGTGCTAATTTCTTCTATAATCTCACTTATTTGAGATATTGTCTTAGGTTCTAAATTATTTATTGAAGAAGAACTTGAAGAAGTATTTGATGTAACTGTACTAGTACTAGGTTTTGTAGAAATTGTACTGACAGCAGTTGTTAAATTGCTTGAAGTAGCAGGTTTTGCTGAACTAGAAGAACTAGTTGTATTTGAATTATTACAGCTAGCTAATAAAAAGGAAAAACCAACTGCAGATAAACATACGATTTTTTTTAATTTCATTTTATCCTCCATATCATATTTTCATATATTACAAAAAAATATAATTTTTTAAAATATATAAAATTAAAAAAACGCTTCCACTTTTTAAAATTAAAAATTGATCCAACTCCAAAGAAACATTTGTGTTCTAACACTCATATAAACTTTTTCTTCAAATAATTCTTTTACTTCTTCTTTATTGTACCACTTTGCTTCTATTTCTTCATTGACATAACATGAATTTTCAATTTTACCATCTGCTATACAAATTACAATTGTCATCATTTCATCTGAAGTTCCCTGACTAGCATAAGAGGGACTTAATACTTTTTCTATTTTTTTAATTGTTAAACCAGTCTCTTCCTTTAATTCTCTAGTTGCTGCCATCTCAGGAGTTTCATCTTCATCAATTAATCCAGCTGGAAAATTATAAACCCATTCATTGCATGCTAAACGAAATTCTTTTTGAATTAATATTTTTTTCTTATCTAAAGAAAAAGTTATCATACCAACACCTGCTGGAATATGATTTAAAAAAGTTTCCATTGTCAAATTTGAATTTCTTGATATAAATTCATAATCTTTATATTTTCCATCCAAATTTATATATCTAGCTTCATAATACGTTAAATATTTACCTTGATACTTTTTTGTAAGATTAATTAACTTCATAAATACAATCGGTCCTTATTGAAAAAATCTCGTTTATTAAATCCAGCAAACATAAATCTTCTAAAATCCCTGCTATTAGTTAACCAAATTATTTTTACCATTTTTTTCATTTTTAATAATTTTTGGAACTACATATTCAGCAATTGTTTCTGGATAATCTCCCATAATATTGTAAACTTTTTCAGGTAGTTCTATTTCTGTTGATCTACCATTAGCTGTCTTAATAAAATCGGTAATCATTATTCCAGGTGTTAAAAGACAAACTTTAACTTTTCTATCTGTAAATTCATATGATTCTTTTGCTAAAGCTTTTTAAAATATATTACAGCTCTTTTGCTAGTTCCATAAATTGATAAACCTAACATCATTGCATCATTAGAACCATAACCTTCAATATTATAAATTTGTCCAAAGCCTAGTTTTTTCATATTTTTAAAAGCAATACTTGAACCATATATTGTTCCTTTCAAATCAATATCTATTAGAAAATCAATTTTATTTTTAGTCAATTCATAAACTGCCTTATCTGGTTGATTAACACCTGCATTATTTATCCAAATATCAACTGAACTAAATAATTCTTGTGCTCTTTGATAAAGATTATTGATTTGTTCTATATCAGTAACATTGCAAATAACTTTTGCAACAATTCCTTTACTTTCAATTTTTTCTAACTTTTCTTTAGCTTTTTTTAAATTTTCTTCGTTGATATCACTTAATTGCTAAAGCATATCCAAATCCACGAGCACTACCTATAATAACTATCGTCTTCATAATTCACCTCTTAGTTATTATAATCTATAACTGGATATTTTTTAATAAAAGCAATAAATATTTTACCTATAAGTCATTTGTCTTTTAAAAACTAAATAAGCTAACAAAATACTTGCTATGAAAAATATTCCAACTGGAATAAAACCTAATTGAGCAACACTATCAAACTCATATTTAATTATCTGCGAATTAGTGATATCCAATGGTGTATGTTCGGCCTCAGATATTATTCTTCCCCAATATACCGATGGATAAAATGGAAAAATTTGGCAAAATTTTTCAAAATCTCCCATCGTATCTATTGGCATCCAACACCCTCCAAATATTCCACTCAAAGATATAAAAATCGAAGTTATTCCTGGAGCTGATTTTTCATTGAAAATCGATCCAATAAATATACCTAGAAAAATACAAATAATTAACATTGGTAATTGACTTAATATTAGATAAAAGGATTTTATAAAAGAAAAATACTCTTAAAGCACCTGGCATCACATAGCCTAAAATAAAATTAATAGGCTTCATTGTCGATATATATAATCTTTTTAAAAGTGAAGTCTTTCTATCATTAGAAACTAATAATGACATCAAAAGCATAACAAAAGTATAAGAAAATACTAAAATTCCTGGAATTAAACTTTTGAATTCAAATTGCATTGTCGTATTTCCAGAATAATGATTAATCATCGAAAATAAAACAATCATAATACCTGGAAAACTAATACAAAAAATATAAATAAGTGGATCTCTTATCATCTCCATAATATTTCTTTTAGCAAAGGCTATCGTTTTCATTTTTTTCTCCTTCTTCAACAATATTGATAAAAGCATTTTCAAAAGAATCTGATTTTCCTATTTTTTTAATATCCTGAACAGAACCATAACATACAACTTTACCTTTAACTAAAATAGCTACTTGATCACATAAAGATTCAATTTCTTCCAAATAATGAGAAGTTAAAATAATAGTTATCTTATTTTTTATAGAATTGATAATTTTCCAAAGTTCTCTTCGTGCTAAAATATCAAGTCCTAAAGTTGGTTCATCTAAGAATAAAATTATTGGATGAGAAACTAAACTTATTGCAATAGACAATCTTCTTTTATATCCACCAGATAATGTCTTTGCTTTTTGTTTTTCCACATCTTGGAGATTAAATATTTTAATAATTTTATCAATATATTCTAAATCTAAACATTCATAGATTTCAGAAAAAAATATTAAATTTTCCTTTACAGTTAAATTGGGAGCAATCGAAGTTTCTTGTGGGGATATATTAATTATTTTTTGTATTTCATCAATATCATCATCCAAAGAAAAGGAGGCCATTGTTACTTTGCCAGTATCCTTTTTTAATAATCCTGATAAAATTTTAATCAAAGTAGTTTTACCAGCACCATTAACACCAAGTAGACCAAATAAAGTATTTTCTTCGACTTGCAAAGAAATGTCATTTAAGGCTATTTTTCCTGATTTATAAGTTTTTGATAAATGTTCTATGTTAATAATTTTCATTTTATTTTTCCCGATAATATAATTTTAATGATTCAAAATTTTCTTCAAGCAATAAATATATTTTATCTATCTGCCAATCTAAATAATTGCTAACAATTTGTACTGCAATACCATGTGCAAAAACAAAACTTTGCATAAAAAATTTAAATGCGGTATCTTCAGAATAACCCCCTGCTTCACTTATTTTTTTTATAATAATTGAAGCAAATTTTTGTTCTTCAACAGTTTCTTTATAAGGATTTTCCATAAATATAAATTTAAAAAGATTAGGAAATTCTTTTGCAAAAAATATATAATTTTTTATATATTTCATATAAATACTTTTTTCATTATTATGATTTTCAGAAACAAAACCATAATAAAATTTTCTAACATAATTCACCAGCTCTTCATGAAAAACATTCATATTTTTAAAAGAATCATAAATTGGTTGCGTAGAACAAGATAATTTTTTTGCTAGGTTCCTTGCATTGAGTTTATTATCGCCTTCTTCTTTAATGATTAAAAAACCAGCTTTTAAAATATTTTCCTTTGTAATTATTTTTGTCTGTGCCATATTTTCTCAAAGATAACATATGTTATCTTTGATATTTTAATTCTTTTTTCTTTTTTTATCAATAAAAAAGACTATTGATTTTTACATTTCAATAGCCTTATTAAATTAATTTTGTGGCTTTATTGGTTTAATTGGTTTTATAGGTTTAATATCTTTTCTTTCATTGATCTTATGAACCGGTGCCAAAGGCTTAATTATTTTTACCTCAATATTTTCAACTTTTTGTGGCTCAACATTTTCTTTAGTTTTAATACTAATAGGAACAATTGGCTTTGCAATATTATTAGAAATAGGTTTAATTGGCTTTGTTTCTTTAACACCTTGATTGTCTTTTCTATGGCGTTTTAAACTAACATCATTAACTTTAGATAAAACATCTTTTTTAGTATTAACATCCCATATAGATTTCAATTCTTCTGCTTGTTTAAATTTAGAATTAGTAATACCATTTTGTTTAGCATTTCTTTCTTTAACTTTTTTCATCCATGATGGTACTTTTGCATCATCAACTGCACTATCACTTAATGGAGAAATTACTGGAGTGACTTTAATAGCTCCTAACTTAAAGGCCTCTTCAGGAGTCAAAGATCCTTTATATGTTGAAGTCTCAAAACGCTTAAGAGCAAAACGATAATCTTTATTTATCGCAACTGGTTTAATATCTTTCTTTTTACTGCGCTTAGTAATTTCATGAACTGGTCCAGCTAATGGTGTTATAACAGGAACATTTTCAACAATAGGAGATTCATCAATAGTCTTTTTAACTTTTAAAGGAACAATACGCGGTGTTTCTCTTTTCTTAATATCATGAACAGGTTTTAATCCTTCTGGAATAACCGGTTTAACTGGTTCTTGTTCTACTTCTTCCTCTTTAATAATTTTAACTTCTGGAATTTGTTCTTCTTCAGATTTATTATCAGAAACTTCAGAAGACACAAATTGAACATCGGAATCCTCAGTAAATATAAATTCTCCATTATTCAGAGCAGTTTCTTCTAAAAGATGTTCAACAGGTACAACTTTTGGATTGAATTTTTCTAATGATTTAATTGCATTATCTTCAAGTTTATAATTAGAATCTACAATTATTTTCTTTTCCTTATAGCTAGATAAATCAACTATCGAATTAATTTTTCCTGAAACATTAGATTGCGTCTCAATAGGAACTATATTATCAAGTAATTTCAATGATGGCTCTTCAATTACAGAAACATCTTCATCCTCTTCTTTAATATTTTCTAAGGCATCAGTAGTTTTAATTACTTGAGGAATTTCTTCATCAGAATTAATTGGCTCTGATTCTTTTGTTGCAAATCCATTTTCATCAAATCCGATAATTTTATCAGTTTCTTCAACATTGTTAATTTCTTGATCATCAGAGATTGATTCAAAAATAGTATTAGCCTTTCCATTTTCATCTAAACCTTCTTCATTAGCAATTGTTGAATTTTCATCATCAACTTCTGTAACATTTTCATATTCTTCATAAGGCTTCTCATCAATTTGATCAACATCTTCTACACCTTCTGAAATATCTTCAATATAATCAACTTTCTTTTCAGAAGCTTCTTTTTCTTTTTTATCTTCTAATGAATCAATTTCTGCAATAGAAGAAACATTATCTCCAGAAAAATTAGCACCACCCATAACAAGTTCAGCCTTTGGAGCTTTTTCGTCATCGGTACTAAATTCCTTGTACTCTAAATTTCCAACAAAATTTTCCCCATTAATCGGTGTTACACTATTTTCATAATTTCCTGGTTTTATATCACCATTATAGTAATAATTGATAATATATGTATTTCCTTGTTTCTTATATTTTGGATCACGACCATTTTCAACATCTTCTTCATATTCCGTCCGAGCTTTCAAAGCTTTTTTCTTCCCTATTGATTTAGCAAAAATTTTATAAGTTAAAGCTGCCAATAAGAAATATGCAACTCCAATGCAATAAACAACAACAATTGTACAAATAAATTCTACAAGCTGATTTATATATAAATTTTGATTATTGAAGAAATTCGAAACTAAACAAAACATGCTCGGATCATTTTTATCCGGTAAAAAACCTTGGAAAACAAAATTAGAAGCACTATCAACACTGGTCATTAACCAATTCATAAAAGATGTATTTAATACACCTTGTGCAAAAGAATTTCCTACCCATCCATCGCTATCTCTGAACAACCAGAAAAAGCGGAAAATTAAATAAAGAGATGTGAAAAATACTAAAAGCCAAAGAATAATTTTACGTATTGGATGTTTTTTATCTACAAAATTTTGCCAAACAAATTCTTTATCTTTTTCTTCTTCGGACATACTATTAGAGACTTGAACAAAAGTAGAATAAGGAATATTTTGTCCATTTATTTGTTCATAACCTTTTGATGAGACTAATTTAAATTGTTGAGAAGGAATGACTCCATTTTCTTTCTTCTCTTCTTCTTTATTTTTTTCTTTGTCAATAGCCTTTTTCTTTTTTGAAACAATTATAGAAGAAATAAACAAAATAACCAATATAATAACTAGTGTACAAATAAACCAAAAAACTAGAAAAGATTGTTTTTCTGAAAATTGCTTTAAGCCTGGAATAAATCCTTGTAACCATAATCCAAAAGCATCAAAAGAAGCATATATATTTTTTAATATTCCAATATTTGGGAAAGTAAAATTATACATAACAGCAGCTAACGCCGAAATAATAAGAATCAATAACGCCACAATAATTCTTTTCATAAAACCTCCCATTATAAAAAAAGTTGTTTGTTATAACACAATAATAATATATCACATATTTTTTTAATTATTAATTTTGTATTTGAATTTTTTTAATAAAAAGTTAAAATTTTTAATCCATTTAAAATCTTTGTTTTTTATCAATTGAAAAATAATGTAATTATCATTAATTTATTTTAGTAGCCATTCTTATTTTTTTAAACAAGTTGTTTCTTGTCATTTCTTTATTTTTTTCAAAAATTAATCTTGACAATATTTTCATCAAACGCCAAAATTTTTCATTTAAAAAGCAAGCTATAAATTAGCTTGCAATATTTTTATAATTTATTTTGATGATTTTCAACTGCCTTTTTATATTTCACAATTTGTTCAGGAGTACCACGAACAAAGTGATCTTTTTCAACTTCGACTAATTTTGTCTCATCATCATTACCTTCATAAACTTTAATAACTTTATTTTTTTCAATATGAGGATCTGGAATAGGAATAGCAGACAATAAAGCTTGTGTATATGGATGTAAAGGTAATTCAAATAATCTATTAGAAGAAGCTATTTCAACAATTTTACCATGATAAATAACACCAATTCGATCAGAGATATATTTAACAACAGAAAGATCATGTGCAATAAATAAAACTGTCATATTTTTTTCACGGCGAAAATCTTGAATCAAATTTAATATTTGAGCACGAATGGAAACATCTAAAGCAGAAATAGGTTCATCGGCAATAATCATTTCAGGATTCATAATAATGCTACGAGCAATACCAATTCTTTGTCGTTGACCTCCTGAGAATTCATGAGGGAATCTTTTTAAATGTTCTGGACGTAAACCTACTCTTACCAAAATATCAGATACCATTTTTAATCGCTCTTCCTCTGTTTTATACATATGGAAGGCTCTTATTCCTTCGGATAGAATATAGTCTACATTGGCTCTTTCATTTAATGATGCGGTAGGATCTTGATAAATCATTTGAATTTTAGTCTTCAATTGACGATCTAATTTATGAGAAATATCACCATTAATTTTCACACCATTGAATAAAATTGTACCAGATATTGTAGGAACAATTCTTATAATCGAACGCCCTATAGTAGTTTTTCCCGATCCCGATTCTCCAACAAGACCGAAAATTTCACCTTTATATATATCAAGATTTAAATCATCGATAACTACTCTTAATTTAGTGCCACGTTTAAAACCAATTTGTACATGTTTCATCGAAACAAGTACTTCTTTTTTTTCAGTACTTTTTTCTTGGGATGGATTAGGCATAACATTTTCACTCATATTATCTATTCTCCCTTCTCTGTAGCTAAGAAGCTTTCAGCAGTCTTTTTCATTCTTTCTGATAAATTTCGAATAATAGTAGGCTTTTTAACTTTAGGTGCTCTTGGATCAAGCAGCCAAGTCTTAGCATAATGTGTTTCTGAAATTTTAAACATAGGTGGTTCAATCATTGTATCAATTCTCATAGCATAATCAGAGCGAGGAGCAAAAGCATCACCTGCAATTTCATGAGTAAATACAGGAGGATTTCCTCTGATATAAACTAAAGGTTCATTATCAACAGCAAGTTGTGGCAAAGATGAAAGAAGAGCCCAAGTATATGGATGAGCAGAATGATAGAAAATATCTTCATCGGTGCCAATTTCAATAAATTGACCACCATACATAACACCAATTCTATCAGCAATACCAGCTACAACACCTAAATCATGTGTAATAAATATCGTTGTAAAATTATATTCTTTTTGTAATTCTTTTATTAAGTCAAGAATTTGTGCTTGAACAGTAACATCTAGCGCAGTTGTCGGTTCATCGCAAATAAGAACATCTGGTCTACAGGCAAGAGCAATTGCAATAACTACTCTTTGTCTCATACCACCAGAATATTGATATGGGTATTCTTTATATCTTTCTTCTGGATTTGGAATATGTACTTTTTCTAATAAGCTAATAGCTTCTGCTTTTGCTTCAGCTCTAGTTAAATTATGATGTAATCTTAAAACATCGGAAATTTGTGAACCTATGGTTAAAAGTGGATTTAAACTGGTCATTGGATCTTGGAAAATAGTTGCAACATGTGATCCTCTAATCATAGACCATTCTCTATTATTTTTTAACTTTGCTAAATTGATAGAATTGCCACGAATAACACCATCATTTCTTAATCTAGTAACCATTGGTGTTTTAATTGTTAAGGCTGACTTTAAAGATCTATAAGCTCGACGAATTAATGGAACTTCACAATCAATATTATGAATAACAGTATTTAAGCGAATAATTTCTTTATTTCTTTCAGGAGTAAAGATAGCTAAAGCTTTTTTAAATTCATTTGAAATCTGTGTAACAGTTGATATAAAAGTGCTCTTAACCGTTTCTTCTTCAATATCAAAAAGCTTTAATAATTCTTCTTTTCTAGAATCATCTGCAAGTTCTTTCTTTTTCAACTCGACAGATTCAACACCGATTTTATAAGTCTCCTGTGCCTTTTTTAAATTGCTGACATAGTGTTTATAATCAAATCCAATTTCTTTACAAAGAGCAGTTACATTACTTAAATTTTCAACATCAAAAATTTCAATTATCTTTTCTTTCTTTTCATTGATTACTTTTTCTTTTTCTTCAATTTCAGAACGAATTCTTTGACTCAAATCTTTTTGAGCAGAATATTTTTTGACAAGAATTGGTGGATAGGTTAAAAACTTTGGATCTAATCCCGCTTCAATTATTGAAGCATTTTGATTTTTATATTCAGAAATTAATTTTTCTTTTTTACTTTCTAAATCAGCAATAACCTTATCTTTATCTTCATTAAGTTTAGCAATTTCAACATCGAGTTTAGAAACTTTACCTGCAAAATCATGTTGAATTTTACTTATTTCTTGCAATTTAAGATTTAAAATATTATTTTCATTTTCAAGAGCTTTTGCTTGAGCTTCTTTCACTTCTTTAACACGCAATGAAAGTTTTTCTTTTTGAGCATTTACACCTTGCAAAATTGACTCTTCAGATTCTTCAAGGATATATGAATAAAACAAGCGAATATTAGCTTTATGTTCATATGAAACTTGATTAATCTTTTCAACTAAATCTTTTATAGTGTCATCATAAGATTTCACAAATATCTCAGACTCTAAATTTCTAAGTTTCGATAATATATTTACATATTCTAAATTTGATGTATCTGTATATAAAGATAATGACTTATGGAAATTTTGAACCTTTTTAGAAATTCCTAAATTAAAGAAGAATTTATCACTAAACAAATCAAGTTCTTTAAAATCAAGTTCTTCAAAACTTTTTTCTTTATATAGTTTTGCGAACTCTCCAAGAAGTTCTTTTCTTTTAGTTATGACATTTCCAGCAACTAATTTTACTTTTTCTTCTGTTGGTGTTTCTTTTACCAAATTTTCTTCTACTAATTTTTCAATTTCAGAATCAATTTCACGAGAAATTTGT
Organism: Firmicutes bacterium CAG:345; assembly: GCA_000433315.1. Lineage (NCBI taxonomy): Bacteria > Bacillati > Bacillota > Firmicutes bacterium CAG:345. The sequence goes on from FR893385.1 coordinate 133,630, forward strand.
TCTTTTTCTGGAATGAAACTAGATATTAAAGGAGTAACTGGAGTTTTAACAAAATCGATAAAATCTTCGAAAGCTGCAGGATTTAATGGATAAAACACTTCTTGCTTCATTCTATATGTTAAAAGAGATTCAATAAAGATTTTTTCATATAGAGTACTTGATTTTTTGGCTAGATTTATCTTCTTATTAATAAGTGAATATTTTTCTTTAAATGATTCAACTGATTTTATATTTTCATCTAACTTTTCAATTGAAGAAATCAATGTTGTATATTTTGAATTTTCAGATATCTTTTTATTTAAAATCTCAGAAAACAATTTTGTATGTTCGGAAGAATTTTGAAATTTCTCATCTTCCAGAATAAGATTAACTTTTTTTAAAAATTGGTCTGAAATTTTCTGTTTAAAGATTGCATTGTTCGAAAGATTATTATAAGCAACAGTAAGTTTATCAACATAAAAGGCAGATAAATATGCAATTTGTTTTTTATGCTTTTTCTCTACTTTTTCTCTTAAGTGTTCTTGAAAACCTTCAGTTGTATTTAATTTCTTTTCTTTTTCAAGTTTTGCTATTCTTTTTTCAAAAAATGCTGCGCTTTTCTTTTCTTTTCTACCAAATAAAGCATTAGCTTCTGTTCTAGCTTCTTTATTAAGTTTTCTATCATGACGATGTATATCCTTAAAAAGGATTTTAGTCTCTTTCGGATCCTTAAGTTCTACATCGTTTAAAATAATAGAACCAGTTTTAATTTTTCCGTTTGACTCTAACATTCCAGTAAATGTTTTTGTAAAAACTGATTTACCAGATCCAGACTCACCGACAATAGCAAATACTTCACCTTTATTTATATCAAGGTTTACACCTCTTATTACATGGCTGTCTTTACCATGAGTTTTAAAATAGACATTGAGATTTTTTACAGATAATACTACTTTATTTTCTTTTTCTGTCATTTTTAGTACCTCCTATCTATGCTGTCTTGGATCAGTTGCATCTGCTAATGAGAAGCCGATATAGTAGAACGAAATTGTCATCAAAATAATGACAGAAGAAGGAATCAGCATCGTATGAGGATTGCTCATCCAACCACTAGTATTACTTGTAACTTTTGTAATTAAGCTACCTAAAGTAATTGTAGGGAATGTATATGATAAATTAAAGAAGGCTAAAGAGACTTCACTATCGATAGCACTAGGAATAGCAGTAGCTAAAATTGTAACAATAATAGAAACTAAATATGGTAAAAGATTATGTGTGATAATAGCTGTTGGTTTAGAACCTAATGTTTTAGAAGCAATATTAAAATCACGATTTCTAATGATAATAATATTATTTCTTAAAGTAGAGGCTAAACCTAGCCATCCAAATAATGTCATAACAATAATCAAAGAAACAAATGTATTGACATTATAATAATTAAAGAATTGCATAAACATCATATTTAAAAGCAATCCTGGAACATTATCAATAAAATTTCTTACTTCAACTAAAATCGGATCAAGCTTTGGAAAAAATCCCCATATAGAGCCAATTACCAAACCTAAAAATGCATTGATTAAAGAAACAGTTACAGCAATTTCCAAAGAAAGTTGCGAGCCTTTCCACATAACTGACCAAATATCATAACCTTCATATGTTGTTCCAAACCAGTTTACTGAATTAGGTCTTAAATAAGATCCAGAAGATTGAGAACCAAAATAATATGCCGGATCATAATATTTCATCATTGGGCCAAAAATTGTAAAGAACAAAATTACAACTAAAATAGCTAAACAACCTATAGTAACCTTATTTTTAAATAAAGTTTTAAAAGTTGCTTTCCAATAAGAATAAGGAGCAGAATCTAACTGATCGATTGATTCTTCAGAATATCCGATAATTTCAAATAAGCTTTCATCATCTGATTTAACAAACTTTTCAATATTTTCCATATTCTTCTCCTTTCTATTTGCTTGAGAAAGTAACTCTTGGGTCAACAATAGCTGTAGTAATATCACCTATAAGACTTGCAACAATTGAAATAATAGCAGATACCAAAACAACAGCTTGAACAATAGGATAGTCGTTTCTTTGAATTGAATTAACTAATAATTGACCAAAACCTTCAACAAAGTATATTTTTTCAACAAAGTATGAACCTAATAAACAATATAAGACACCAGCAGGAATAGAACGAACAAGTGGAACAGCTGCATTTCTTAAAACATGTTTAAATAAAATTGTATTTTCAGGAACACCTTTAGCGCGAGCAAATTTGATATAATCTGCACCAAATTCATCAACCATATATCTTCTTACCCATAAAGCTATACCAGCAACTCCTGATAAACCTATGGTTAAAATTGCCGGAATCCAGCTTACAAAATCAGTTTTACTCCATCTTAATGGTAAATGGAAACCTTCAACAAATAGAGCTTGTAATAAATAGAAATAAACAAGAGATGGGATTGAACCGACTAAAATGATATATGCATTTCCTAACTTATCAAACCATTTATTCTTATATTTAGCCATAAATACGCCCATTGGATAACCGATAAGAAGTTCAACAACCATACTGCATAAACCAATATAGAATGACCACGGCATCTGTGATGCGAAAAATTCAGAAACTGGTCTATCAACAGAAATAACTGCAGAAACACCTAAATTTACAACTTTCCATTCTTGTCTTGTACAAACAAGAGACCATGTACCATTTACAAGACGAGTAGTCTGAGTAATGCAAACATTTTTTGGAAAAGGAATAATGTTAAATAAAAATTTCAAATATTGAGAGAATAATGTTGAATCCATTCCAAGATTTTGTAATTTCAACTGGCATAATTGATTTTTAATCGCTATAGGAATTCTTTTATTTGAAAAAATAGATGTACAAAAAACCGTTGATGGATCATAAATTCTCAACAAGAAAAATGTTAGTGTTACAGCTAAGAATACACTAATAAATGCACTTCCTGTTCTTCTAATCGTGAAACTTAATAAAGGATGTGCAAAAAATCTTTTTATACGGCCATTTGAATATTTCAATATAACATTGTGATTAACTAAAATTGTCATTGTAACAAAACTAACAATTAAAGCTAAAACAACTGTATACCAAACAACTACAGTTACCATATATTTATCCTCCTTTTTTATTATAAATAAAAAACACTTCTTTATGAATATGTAATATTTTATTTAAATTTATCATAATTTTAAAACTATTTCCATATCTTTATAACCATTTGTTAAAAGGAAATATAATTTAACAAATGATAGAAAAGAGCTCTGGAATAATCCGAGCTCTTTTCTCATTAAAATCTCATTAAATTTGACATTTATTAATGAGAGTTTTGAACATATCTTTCAGCTTTTAATGCTTGATATTCTTCACCTGTGACGTTGCGATTAAGAACTTCAACATATTTATATTTGAAGTTTGTAACACCATAGACAGCTGAAGAAGTACGATAAGGAAGAACTTTAGAAATAGAAACAGATTTTCCTAAACCAACCATATAAATTGGACGGACAATGCTAACTTCATAAAGTAATTCGACTTCGGCTTCACCGAATTTTGTGAAACGTGCTTTATTATCTGTTAATGCAGAAGCTTCATCGACTAATGTGTCGTATTTTTCAAATTGAGGAGCTAAAACATCATAATATGGATTATCAGATCCTGCTCCAGTATAAGCGGAAAGATCACCATTTGTAACTAAAGTGTTAGCAAATGTTAATGGGTCAGAATAGTCAGGACCCCAACCAGAGATAAAGATATTAGCATAGCCATTTTGTGAAACAATTGAATAAGAACGGCTATCTTGAATTTCTTTATTTGTAGGAATGACAAATCTTAATAAAGAGCTATCTTCTTCAACAGAAGTCAAAATTTCAGCATTTTCTGGACGACCAATATTGGCACTAAGTGCAGAACCACCATACCATTTGCCATCATTTAATCTAGCATTTGTAGCATTGACAAATGTTGCAGAATTTCTAAATGTATCATCGTTATATGATAATGTTGGGAATTCAACGATAACTGGTGTTGTAATTCTGTCATCTGGATGAGCATTATTCCAAGCAGAGATTTCATCGCTTGCAGCTTGTTTTAAGTTTGCTAATCTAGAAGCGTTAGTTTCATCTAATGATGTATCATTTAATCCTTTACTTGAAACACCAACAGAATGTTCACCTGTTGAAAGTTGACTATAACCTAATGCGGCTTCAGCAGCATCTCTAGCTTCTTGAGAATATCCAGCTTCTGGATAGAATTTATCCATCCAAGCTTTCTTGATAAATGAGACATAATCATTGCTGAAAATACCATCTGCATTATCAACAGCAGCATCATATTCACTATAAGTAATGAAATTTGCTGGTGTCCATGTATTAACTAAATATTTGACACGATTATAATCACTTGTTCCAAAGTCATTGGAATATGTTTCATAATCGAGTGATTGTAAAACCAAAGCACGTAAAGCTTTAGAAACTGATAAGGCTTTATTTGTATTTAAAATTTGAACATTGGATTCAACTGCTTCAGCACCTTCACCAACAATAACAGTTGCATTCCAACCTTTAGCAGCGCCATCAGAACTATTTAAAACACTATATTTAGTGCCAGAAGCTGATGCATCACGATTTGTATTGATGATAAAGGAAAATGTAGAACCATCACCTAAGCCTTCAACAACACGTGCGTCTGGAGAGACAGGATTTTCAAGAGATCCAGTTCCATCTTCACCAGTAACATACTTTTTCCAACCATCACTATCTCTTTCATTGACTGTAAATCCATCAATAGTTCCAGATTCATAAGCAACTCTTGTAGAAGAATCTGTTGCAGCATCTGGGAAACGATAAGCGATGACATTCTTTGTCATAACATGGTCAGCATCCCAATAATTTTCATTAGCAACAAATCTTGCTTCTTCACTGATACCAATTTCATGACCATCTAATACATAAGCACCGCAAGATAATGTATTATCAACAGATGTACCATAATCTTGAATTCCACCAGGTAAAGAAGATACAAAAGCTTCAGAAGCTGGGAAGAAAGGTGAATATGTTAATGAAGAAAGGAAGTATGGAGCTGTACCTGTTAAGGTATATGTTAATTTTCTACCATCTTCACTGGATTTAATACCAACTCTAGAGAAGTTAGCAATTGCTGGTAAATCATCAACTGTTAATGTATCTGGAGAAACACCAAGACCAATTAATGTATTGACAATTTGTTGATCAGTTCTCTTCTTGCTTTCATCTTCTTGTTGAGCATTTAAATATTCCAAATAGGTATAGTAATAATATTCCCCAGCGCCTTCGACAAACATTGTATATAAGTAATAAGAATCTGAACCATTATACATGGTTAAATTTTCTTTAGCTGCATATACCCAGTCGTCAGCACTGACATATTGTTCAACACCATCAACCTTATAAATTTCACGGCCAGCATTTCTATCATAAACCCATGGGACTCCTTGTCTGATATCAAGAGTAAGTTCAGACATATCCTCGTTCCATGTCCAGCTTTCAGCAAGAGCAGGAACAATAGCACCTGTACGATCAACATCGACTAAACCATCAACGATGTTAGCGATATAACGTGAATCTTCAGATTGCATTGTTAAGACTGAATTTAAAGAAGATGGCATATAAGATTCATAATATCTATATGTATCTTGTCTAGTAACACCAGCTAAAGCATTATAAGCTGCTTGACCATCTTGTACATACTTTAAAGATCCAGTAGAACTACTAGAAGAACTGCTACTTGAACTTGATGATGTAGCAGAAGAAGTTGGATTATTCGTACACGAAGTTAAAGTCAAAAGACCTAAAAGGGATAATCCAAGAACGATATGTTTCCTGTTTTTCATAAATTAATTTTATCCTCCTTTTTGATTATTCAACTAATAATCAAATTTATGATTGGTAAAATGATAAAAAAAAAACAAGTTTTTGTCAATAACTTTTTTTACTCTTTTTTATTATTAAATAAAATTTGCTAGAAATTTTTAATTTATTTCAAAAAATCTGATTTTTTTATTTTTTTCGCAACTTTATGAAAGTGCTTTCTTAAACTAATCAACTATTGTAATAATTAATTCAAATATAGACGAAATCATCAAAAGAAAAAGGCCAGAAACAATATATGGTGACCGAAAACGCATTTTTTTATCAACAACATCTATTGGTAAATTCGAATAATTTTTATTTTTTCTATTCCAATCATTACCGATATGATTTGCTCCCATCCATCCAATAATTAAATAAATCAAACAAAAAATATATCCAAACAAAGCAAGTTCTTGATTCCATTTAAAAATCAAATCAAGAACAACATATAAAATGATAGCGACAATACCAATTGCAGATAATATTATTGTTTTTTTTATTTGCGATTTCGAAAAAAAACTAGTGAACATGTTTATGTCTCCGTGTTCGTTTTGTTTTTATTGGAGATCCAATTATTCCAGTAGCCAAAAATGTATCTTCATTTCCTGAACGATAAGATGACAAATCAACCCAATGATCATCATGTTTACTTTTTTCAGCACTATCTTTAGCTATGCCAAATATTTGATAAATTTCATTGCCTAAAGCTAAACTATTTCTATGTAAAGTAGAAATAAAACTAGCTACTGGTAAATTTAACACTGATAAATTTATAAGAGCTACATCAAAATAATACTTTAAAATTTCAACTTTTAAAGCGTCAAGTTTTTCAAAAAGAGTAAAAGCTTCTTTTTCATGAAATAAAAGATCAGGATTAATTGTTAAAACCTCAAAAGAACTATTTTTATTTATTTTTGGATGCAATTTTTTTTGATTTAAGTGTTGTATTTTAATCAATTCAGGATAATTTGAAATAACTAAAACTCTCTTTCCTTGAAGATATGAAAGTAAATTAGTATTATTTACAAAGTTAGAAGGAAGCTTTGAAAATGGCAAAGATCCCTCATATGATGTAATAAACATTCTCTCTTCTTCAGAAAAATTCTCAAAATTTAGCATGGTTAAATTTTCTAAATCTTTTATATATTGTTGCCCAATGTGATTCAAAGTTTTTTTGGTAAGTGTTCCAATAATAGCATTAACTCTATAATCTTCTGGAAGATAAACATTTTTTCGATAATCGCCACTCTTTTTAGATTGAAGTCGTAAATATTGATGAATTAAACACATTTCATAGTGAGTTAAAGAAACTATAGTAAAAGAATTAGAAGATAAATCAGCATCAAATTTTTTAACAGCTAGTTTTCCTGTAAAAAGTTCATTACTATCTTTAAATGATATTTTGTTTTTTTGGAATATTGAACTTATCTTATTTGCAATTATTCTGCTTATTTTATACGTTTTCATAAAATAATTATAGCATACTAATTATTTTAAAAAAGTTGTTTTTTTTATTTTTGACAAATTTAAATTTTAAGGCATAAAAAAACTGAACTTTGAAAACAAAGTCCAGTTTCTATGCCATTGTGGATAATCCCAATAAGCGAATTAACGCTTGTGGAATTGTGGAGCGCGACGAGCTCCTCTTAAACCATACTTCTTTCTTTCCTTAATACGGCTATCAACTGTAACCAATCCTGCAGCTTTTAATGTAGGACGATAATCAGAAGAAAGTTCCATAAGTGCGCGTGCAATACCTAAACGGAGAGCACCAGCTTGACCAGCATAACCGCCACCTTTTACAAAGGCTTTGATATCAACTGTTTCGCCTGTAGAAGTAAGAGTTAATGGTTGCTTGACGTCAATTACAAAAGTGTCGTGTGGGAAATATTCAGCTACATCACGACCATTGACGAGAATTTTACCCTTACCAGAAGTAAGATAAACTCTAGCAACAGAGGATTTACGACGTCCGGTACCATAATACTGAACGGCTTTTTCAGATGATTTTTTTGCCATACTTCCTCCTAGAACTTAAGCTCTTTGACTTCAGGTTGTTGAGCTTGTTGTTTGTGTTCAGCACCTTCATAAACAAAGAGTTTCTTATGAATTTGACGACCTAAGCGTCCTTTTGGTAACATGCCCCAAACAGAGCGTTCGACCATTTCACATGGATAGTTCTTTAACATTTCGCCAGCAGTACGAGTTCTTAAACCGCCTGTCCAACCTGAAACGTTATAGTACTTTTTGGTGCGGGTTTTGTTACCACTTAAACCCACCTTATTTGCGTTGATAATGATTACGTAATCACCACAATCAACATTGGGAGTATAATTCGGTTTATCTTTTCCCATTAAGATAACCGCGACTTGAGAGGCTAAACGACCGAGAGGTTTATTAGCCGCGTCAATGACGTACCATTTTCTTGTGACATCATTCTTTTTAACAACAGATGTTTGACGTTGCATATATGTATCCTTTCATAATCTAAGCAAATTGCTAACCTTACCGGGGTTTTGTTTGCAAATTTAGCCATGTTTTATGTTAAACCATGGACTAATTTTTGTCAATATTTTTCTAGTGTTTATCCCTATTAACGTATAAAGTTTTAATATTTTCCATAACTTCGCCATCGCTTTGAAGTTTCTTGTCTTCTGAACATTTTATTTCTACTTCTTTTGCACACGAAAAATGAACTATCTTCTTAAATTTTTCATGAATACCAAGATAGACAAGAATTAAAATTCTAAGCAATGCCGATTTACTTTTAGAAGTTATAACATAAACATCTAAATGATCATCACCTCTAACTGCATGTGGAGCAATTTTCATTCCCCCACCTATATATTTTCCATTCATTGCAATAACAAAATAAACATCATCATAATGAACGGGGTCCTTTCCATCTAATTTTAAATCCAATGAAAAAGGTTTATAATTTTTCAAAGCTTTTATCGTTGGTTTTAAATAACTTTTCTCTTTATTATGCAAATTAACGCTATAACATATATCTGCATCAATACCTATTCCAACACCATTCATAAAACGGAATTTTCTTTCTTCGCCATTGACATTAAAATATGGCAAATCTTTAATCTCTTTTGATATTTCAAAAGGATTTCCTTTATGACCACGAGCATAATCATTTCCAGATCCCGCTTTATAAAAATATAATTTGCATGGTATTTCTTCCATATTAACAGAATTTATTATTTGATGAAGAGTTCCATCTCCTCCACAAATGACCACTGTGTCTTCTGCTGTGAGTCTTTTCAAAAAAACCGAAATATCTTCTCTAATATCTAAAAGAGAAAAACATTCAGTTTTTTCGCCTTTTCTTTCATGCTTTTTTGCCTGCTTTCTGCTGACAAATTCACCTTTTCCTCCTTTAGAAAGAGGATTATACAAATAATAAATCATAACCTATACCTACAAAATTTCTATTTATTTTATTATAACATATCACATTTTAATAAATTAAAGGATACGTTTTCTTTTTGGCAAAATACGCATAAGGACGAGCGAAAATAAATCTAATAAAGGCATTATATGATGATGTCTTTTTATTATAATTTTCAAAGATATTTTCACTTTCTTTAATCAAATCATCAATTTCCTTAATATCATCTTTATATTCTTCTCTACATTTAGAACTTGATATCACTTTTTTTAAAAGAATAAAAGCAACATCTTGTTTATTTCTCATAGTAGATAATGTATCTTCATTATTTAATTCAAATTGTTCAAAATCTACTATTTTTACTCTCTTATCTTCTTTAACTTTAGATAATACTCTATTTAGAATATCATTTCTTTTTTCATTCAATTTGTCAACTTCATCGGCTAAAGTCAATATTTTTTTCTCTAAAGGTAAACTCAACAAAAAAGATATTAATCCTATAATAAAAAATATAACAATAACAGCAAGTATAGAAAGTAAAATTAATAACCAATCATTCAAATTCATAAAATAATCCCATATATTAAAATGCCTAAAAATTGAAGTGCGGTACCTAAAATATCAAATATATGCCATATAGAATGGAAATATCTTACTTTCTTTCCAAGGGCAAAAAATATGACACCAATTGTATAACTGATTCCACCAAATAATATTAAAAGTGCTCCTCCCATACCAACTGATTCAATCAGCCATGGCATAAAACAAACTATTAACCATCCGACAATCAAATATAGAATTTGTGACATTATTTTTACAGGTTTTTTATCCAACATAATTGCATTAAAAACCACTCCGATCAAACACAAAAAAGAAACAATAGCAAAAATAACAAAATTCCATGGTTGATAATTATTCAATAGAATAAAACAAACAGGAGCATACGTTCCACAAATCAGAACATAAATAGTACAATGATCAAAAATTCTAAAAACACGTTTAGCTTTATTCGGATATAAAAAATGATAAATAGCACTCATCGTATATAAAAGCATAATAGATAAGCCAAAAAATATCATAGACAAAATTGCACCAGTAGTTTTTTGATAGATTACTGCAAAAACAACACCTATAACAAGAGCTAATATTCCTAAAGCTCCTCCGACAATATGTGAAACTGCATTAAATATCTCTTCTCCCCTTGTATAAGGAGGAAAATACTTAGCCATTTCTTCATGATATTCATTTTTTTCTTTTATTTTTTCTTCTTTTAGTTCTTCTTTAAATTCTTCACGTGCTGTTTTCATGTCTTTATTATACCTAAATTAAAAGATAAAAGTTAAAAACTTTAAATATTTATAAAGAAATAGCAACTTTTTAAATATCTAAGCATAAATTAATGTAGTGAAAGAAAGGATGAAAATGCAACAACCGCCACCAAATTATTATGGGAACCCTTATCCTCCAACATACCCTCAACAAAATAACAATCAAAATTATCAACAAGATAACGATGCACCTCCTCCTCCACAAGGATATAAAACTATAGATAATGATACATTCACTATCGATTTTGAAAATATGCCTAAAGAAAGAATTACAGTTTATGCAACTTTTCCCGATTCTGCAGTATGGCATGACAGAGTATTCAAAGGAATATTAATTGAATCCTCAAATGAATACGTAACTTTGTTCGATGAAGAGACAAAAACTTTTACAACAATTGTTGGAGTATATGTGAATTTTGTAGAATTCAAGGATAAAACCATTTTAACAAAAAATAGAAATTAATCTTTAATCAACAAAAAACACCATTATTTTAAAGTAATTTATAGGTGTTCTCCTTTAAAGGGCTCAAAAGAGCTCTTTTTATATGCAAATATAAATTTATCCTTGAAACAAATAATTATTTATGATAATCTATACGAGCGTGCGAAAGCACTCACTTTGGTCCGCCGGAAGAGTCACACTATCCGTGAACAAAGGAAAACAAAATAATTACAGGAGGTGCGTAAATGAATACTAATTTAGTTAATGAAATTACAGCTTCTCAACTCAAGAAGGATGTTCCTCATTTTTCAACAGGTGATACTTTAGCAGTTTCTGTCCGTATCATCGAAAACGAAAAAGAAAGAATCCAAGTCTTTGAAGGCGTTTGCATTGCTCATCGTGGCAGTGGAATTTCTGAATCCTTCATCGTCAGAAAAACTTCTGGTGGTGTTGGTGTTGAAAGAACTTTCTTCCTTCACTCTCCAACAATTGCTAAAATTGATGTCAAGAGAAAAGGTAAAGTTCGTCGCCACAAGATTTACTTCTTACGTAAGAGATCTGGTAAAGCCGCTAGACTTAAAGAAGTTCTCTAATCTTTATAACAAAAAAATAATTAATAATTTTGCTCGAAATGTGACAAGGTTGCGAAAGCAACCTTTTTTTGTGTAATAGGGTAGAGAGAAAATAATTAATATTTTCGTCCCTCCCATTGCACCATACATACGGGTCTCGTATACGGCGCTACATCTATATTGATTGCAAACTACTAAGATAGTAATTCAAAGGGTTGATCAATCATGGTCAACTCTTTTTTTATTGGCTATTTCAAGTACTTTATGGTTTAACAAATAATTGACTACATCCATACCGCTTCTTTTATACCATCCAAGTCTTGAATTTGCCACTTTATATATTGATTCATCATCAAAGTTACATTTGAATGCTTTGTTCAATCTTTGTAGATTAGTATAAATTCTACTAGTAATTTTCCATTGTTTGATAATTATCACTCTTATTTTATGTCTTAACCATTGTCCAAATTTTTCAAGAAAATGCTTCATATTTCCTATTTTAAAATAGTTAATCCAACCTTTAATAATTTGGTTTAGTTTAGTAAAAGTGGCTCCTAATGGTTTGGATACTGCATGTTTCCTTTTAAGTACTACTTTAATCTTTTCATAAAGTTTCATTTTCCTGTCTTTTCCAGGTTTACATTGCCACTTATCTTTATTATTCCAAAATGTAAAACCAAAAAAATTACTATTCATTGGTCTTACTATTTTAGTTTTGGTAGCTGAAACCTTAAGAAATAATTTTCTTTCTAGCCAAGAAATAACTGATTTCATTACACTATTGGCTGCTACATCACTTTTAACAAATATGCTGCAACCATCCGCATATCTTACAAAGCGTAATCTTCTTTGTTCTAATTCTTTATCAAATTTATCTAAATATATATTGCTAAGAATAGGACTTAAAGGACCTCCTTGCGGTACTCCAATGGTTGTTGATGAAACTAAACCATTATCCATAACTCCTGCTTGTAAGAATTTACGAATTAGATGTAGTGTATAACTATCATTTACTTTCTCTCTTAATATTAAAATTAATTTATCATGATTTACTGTGTCAAAATATTTTTCGATATCTAAATCGATTACCCATTCAAAGCCTTGATTAAGATACTCTAATACTTGCATCATTGCTACATGACAATCTCTATTTGGTCTAAAGCCATAAGAACAATCACTAAATATTTCTTCGTATATTGGTGATAATTTTTAAGCAATAGATTGTTGTATCACACGGTCGATAACTGTAGGTATCCTAGTGGTCTTAATTTGCCATCAGCTTTTGGAATATACACTATTCTTACAGGTTGAGGCTTATAAGTCTTATTCATTATTGATTCAATAATTTCATCCTTATGTTCATAGAAATATGTTTCAATTTGATTAACTGACATTTTATCAATGCCACTTGCTCCTTTATTAATTTTAACTCTATGTATAGCCTTAAAATCTCTTCAATTAATTTCATTTGCTGCTTCGCTTCTATTTGTAAATTATATAGAAGTATCTTCGACCCCTTTACCATCATTGATTGCGTTTCAATGTTTTAGGCTATCTCATCTTACAGACTATCTATACTTTGCTTATAGTGATTCGCACTATATAAACATTAGGTTCTTTTGTAGCTGGCAACTACATACTACGACCTCAGCTGACCCCCTAACTATTTGCTTTTTATTGCACGTATATTCTACGCGTTAGGGTCTCCCAGGGTAATTCATTAATCTTTCATCCCACAACCTCTTGATTTACTGTCTTGGTTTTACGTTTACCATTAGGACTTCAGTTTGTTTAGCAACCTTATCCACATACCATTTAGCCTCATCAAGTTTCTATTCGTAGGCTCAAGGATTTTGCTACACCTCTTCCTTCATCCATAGAATTACTCCTAACGGCTTGAGGTTCACTACACTTGGCGGTAAATACCTGTGACTAGACTTTCACTAGTAAGATTAATGTCATGCCTGGCACACAAAAAAATCTGGTAGCTAATAAAACTACCAGATCAAACTTTGCTTTAATTAGCCTTTTAATCCACGAGATTGACGATCCATATCTTCGACAACAATATCATAAATCTCGCCCAAAGTTGAACAATATTCCAAGACTTTCCAAGGAGTATTAGTATGAAAATGAATTTTGATAAGTTCATCATCACCAACGGCTAATAAACAATCACCTTGAATATTCTTAGTGATGTAGTCATTGATTTGATCTTCATCAAGATTTTCACCTTCAATTAATAGTTGAGTATCATAGCGGTATTCGAGCATAGTATTCTCCTTTATTTTTAATAACCTTACAAAGATTATAATTACAAATTCATTTATTGTCAAATTCTACTAGACTTTCTTCCGCTAATGAACAATTATATAAATTAATATCTTCTATCTATTATCTCTTTCAATTTATTTTTATCAATTTTATAATTTCTATTTTCATCAACTAAGCCATTAACCTCTTGCTGGACATCACTTAACTGAGTTATACAATATCCACAAAATACTCTAGATTCAATTATTGCATCAATGGCCCCTTTAAAGCGATTCAAAAACTCTTCTTCATCTTTAACTAATCCATTATATCCCCAGCCAAGATTTTTATCTTTAGAAAAAGCTATTCCAGCAAATTCTGTTAATAGAACAGGTTTGGTTGCTTTTGTAACACCATCATCTAATAAAACTTTTGGACCAGTAAAAATTGTTCTCTTTGAATTTATATATTCTTTATCAAAATTACTATAATCTAAAAGAAGTTCATCTTTATGAGCACTATAATTATGTAAAGTTATTAAATCAGAATCAACTTGTTCCCATCCATCATTAGAAACCACAAATCTATGCGGATCGATTGATTTTGTAAGATGATATAATCCTTTGACAAATTCTTGCTGTTGTTCATTATTTAAAATAGACATTGTTCCCCATGATTCATTAATAACAACATTGGTCATAACAGATGGATGATTATGATGTTGAGTCAATATTTCAAGCCATTCATTAGAAACTGTTTTAATAACAGAATTTTTCCACTCATAAAATGATGGAAGTTCTTGCCACAAATAATAACCCATAATATCACAATAATAATAGAATAAATCAGCTTCAATCTTTTGATGTTTTCTACAACCATTTAACCCAATATCTTTCATTAAAGAGATGTCTTTTATTATATCCTCTTCCATATAGGTTAAGCCACGATTTTTTAAATATCCTTGATCTAATATCAACTTAGGAAAAATTGGATTCCTATTCAACAAAATAGTATTTCCTCTTGATAAATATTCAGCCACTCCAAAATATGACATAACTTCATCGATCACGATACCATTTTTATATATTTTAAATACGACATCATAAAGATTAGGATTATCTGGACTCCAGTTATGAAGTTTCATTGTTGCTTTATCACTGGTTAAATCATAGATATTTTTGAAGACATTTCTAAGAACTTTTTCTTTTCCAGAATAGATTATGTAATTATCAAAACTAATTTCTGTTTCAATCTCAAGATTTTCTAAATTTCCTTCAATCAGATATTCAAACTCAACATTAGTATTTTTATAGCTCGGATTTGCAATAATATTTTTAAAATAAGAAGAACCAACTTTTTCTAACCATACAGTTTTCCAAATTCCTGTAGTTTGTACATAAAAACACTCATAATTATGATCCATCCAACGTTGTTTTCCACGTGAATGAAGTGCACTCAAATCATCATATACTCTTACAACAATTTCATTATTACCATCATTTACATAATCAGTAATATCAAAGCTGAAACGGGAATATGCACCTACATGACTTCCTACAAATTCTCCATTGATATAAACTCTTGTTTGATAATCAACACCTTCAAAGTTTAAAAGCAATCTTTTATTATCTTTCTTGTATTCAAAAGTTTTATGATACCAACAAATATTATGTACTTCTTCTTCGCCTATTTTTGAATCATGACATTCATAAGAAAAGGGAACTATAATCTTGCGAGATTTTGGAAAATTAATATAATATTTATTTTTTATTCCACTATTAGAATCATCAAAAATAAAATCCCATTCTCCATCTAAATTGACAAAACTTTTTCGAGAAAATTGAGGGTTAGGATGTCCTTTTAAATAAGATTTCGTATGTTTCATGTTTACTCCATTCTCTATTGTATTTTCTATACAAAAAAATTTTAACATTGTTTACTATATTTTTAAAAGAATTAAAATTAATAAAAAAATTAAAGGAAAAATAATTCCGATGAAATTAAATCGCTACCATATTTATAAAATAATATAATATTAAATTGATATTTTTAGTTTACAACTTCTAATACTAAAATAAAGTTGCTTATATTTTTGCAAATAAAATTTCGTACCGAAAAAACAAATTAAAAATTATAAAAAAATCTATTGAAGTTGAAAATAAAAGTTATATAATGTTTGCGTTATGAATAAAGAAAAACAAAATAATACGCCTTTTTTCAGCGAAATGAAAAAATATATCGAATCAGATCCAACATGTTTTGACGTTCCAGGACATAAAATGGGTAATTTTGATAACGATTTAGAAGAATACGCTGGAAAAACTCTTTATAAACTGGATGTAAATGCACCTATTGGGCTTGATAATCTTTATCATCCTCATGGCGTAATAAAAGAAGCTGAAGATTTATTAGCTGACTTATATAATGTTGATGAGGCTTTATTTTCTATAAATGGAACAACCGGTGGAATCATGACTATGATCATTGGAACAATAGATGCCAAAGAAAAAATTATTCTGCCTAGAAACGTTCATAAATCAATAATAAACTCCTTAATATTATCAGGAGCGTACCCAATTTTTGTTATGCCTGATACTGATCCAGAAACAGGTATTGCTAATGGTGTAAAAATTGATAACTATATTAAGGCCATGGATGAAAATCCTGATGCTAAGGCAGTCTTTGTCATTAATCCTACATATTTTGGAGTAACAAGTAATATTAAAAAACTTGCTAAAGAAGCACATGAAAGAAATATGATTGTCATTGCTGATGAAGCTCATGGTTCACATTTATATTTTCATGAAGATTTACCTCTTGGCGCAATGGCTGCAGGAGCTGATATATCTTCAGTAAGCTTACATAAGACCTTCGGCTCATTAACTCAAAGCTCAGCAATACTAATAAATAAAGAGAGAATTAATGTGTCACGAATTAAAAAAGTCTACGCAATGCTTTCATCAACAAGTCCAAATCATATTCTTCTTGCAAGTATTGATGTAGCAAGAAAAAGAATGGCTCTAGATGGTCATAAACTTTTATCTAATACTTTAGATTTAGCCAGAAAAACACGTGAAAGAATCAATAAAATTCGTGGTTTTCACTGCTTGGATAAATCTTATCTTGATGGAAATGGAAGATTTGATATCGATGAAACAAAATTAGTTATCAATACTTCTGAAGTTGGTTTATCTGGATTTGAAATTTTTAAACTGATGCGTGAAGTTGAAAATGTTCAAATGGAACTTGGAGAAATAAGTGAACTTTTAGCGATATTCACTATTGGAACTACGCAAAAAGATGCTGATAGACTTGTTGAAGGACTTCAAAAAATATCAGATAAGTATTATGATATAACTGATATTAAGACCATACCTCATTTTTCATACTCTTTCCCAGAATTAATCGTTAGACCCCGTGAAGCTTTCCACGCACCGAGTAAAGTTATCAGTTTAGATGATGCTGTTGGTGAAATATCTGCCGAAAGCATTATGATTTATCCACCAGGAATTCCTTTGGCAATACCTGGCGAAATCATTACACAAAATGCGATTGACTTATTACATTTTTATGAAAAAGAAGGTGGAGTCGTATTAAGCGATTCTCCGGATGGTTATATCAAAGTATTAGACCAAGATAAATGGTACTTAGGAAGTGAGTTAGATTATGATTTCTAAATTTCAAAGAAACCTTTCTGTGTTTCAAAGTTGCGATGCTGAATATGATGAAAGTGATGTAGTTATCTTTTCTTCACCAATGGATGCTACCTGCTCTTTTAGACCAGGAACAAGATTTGCTGGTCCAGCAATAAGACAAGATTCCATAGGTATGGAGTGGTATTCACCATATATGGAAATGGATTTAAAAGATTACAAAACTTGTGATATCGGTGATTTAGAATTACCGATGGGAGATGTCGAAAAAGATCTTGATGAAATTTCAAGAGTTACAAGAGAAATTTTAAATGATAATAAAAAAACTATGATGATTGGCGGCGAACATCTAGTTACATATGGAACAATTCGTGAATATGTTAAAAAGTATCCTGATTTAAATATAATTCATTTTGATGCTCATACTGATTTAAGAGATGAATTTCTAGGACGTGAATTATCTCATGCGACTGTCTTAAAAAAATGTTATGAAATGTTAAAATCTGGAACATTATATCAATTTGGTATTAGAAGTGGTGATAAAGAAGAATTCGAATGGGCTAAAACACATATTCATCAAAGAAAATTCGATTTAGTTGGATTAGATAAATGTGTTGAAGAATTAAAAGATAAACCAGTCTATATAACCATAGATTTAGATGTTCTCGATCCAAGCATTTTCCCAGGAACTGGTACTCCAGAAGCCGGTGGTGTAACATTTAAAGAATTAGAAGATGCAATTTTGACTATGCGCGGATTAAACAATATCGTCGGTGCTGATATGGTCGAATTATCTCCTGATTATGATTCAAGTCATGTTTCTACTCAGGTTGCATGTAAAGTTCTTCGCGAATTAACATTACTCCTTCATCACTAATAAAAATAAAACTACTAGTATTTAGAAAATAATTTCTATCTATTAGTAGTTTTTTTATTGATTAGTTTTTTGATTTTTTCTATAAATTTTATTTTCTATCTTAACAAATAATTTTTCTATTTTATCTGAATATTTAAAAGTTAAATAAATAGTTAACAAAAATAAGATAGCTAAGATAATAACAATTACTACACCATACCATGTAGAAAGAATATCTTTATTTATTACTCCATTAAACATCAAAATTGTCAGCAATATAGCTGGTGGACGACAAATTAATTGCATTATAAAGAAAAATTTATATGTAATTTTTGTTATTCCTGCAATCATACATAAAGCATCATCTGGAAAAAGAGGCAACAAAAACATCATAAAAAATATTGGTCTTTCTTTTCCTTGTGTTTTATTAAGATATTTTTCTACATTCTCTTTTCCAACCATCCACGAAACGAAAGGCTTACCGAGTTTTCTTCCAACAAAAAATGCTAGCATCGATGCAGGTATAATCGCTAAAAGTGAATATATTGCTGGTTCATACCAATTTCCAAATACAAAAACTCCTGCGGCCGTTGTAACCATAGCTGGTATAGGCAAAACTGAAACTTGTAAAAATTGAATTGCAAAATAAACCAAAGCACTTACAAAATGATATTTGCTTTGAATTATTTTTTGTAATTCTTCTGTAGAAGAAATCTTATCTAAAATCCCATAATTATCTAAAATTAGGTACAATAGAAAAATTATTATCAAGACAAAAGAAATACCTAAATAAGCCTTTAAATAATTGCTTGCTTTAAAATTTGCAACATAATTTTTTAGCCAATTATTTAAATTTTTAATTTTAATTAAAATATTCTTTTTCATACTATCCTTCATATTTTAATTATGCATCTTTTTGCTTCTTTTTATAAATAGAAAGTTGTTCATTTTCAGATATTGAAATTTTTTCTTCATTGAGCAAAATAGTTATAGCCTTTTCATAACTGTCAGAAAAATATTCATTTTCTATATCAATATTAAGTACTTTAGATAATTCTTTCTTTAACGTTTGCTTATATAAAAAACTAAAAGAGAAAAGATATTTTAAAATTCCATCAATTAGTTCTTCCAAAATAAATGAATCTTTTTCATTCTTATGAAGACAAATATATCGAGGATTCGAAGGATAATAAAAATCATCTTTCTCATATATTTTGCCTTGCTCCATCAAAATATCAAATTTCATTTTAATTGTAATAAGATAGTTATCTTTTTCTTCCACACGAATTGGTAAAGCTGATAATATTGTAATCTCATCAGTATCCTCTAAATTTTCTAGGTGCGTCTTTTCTATAAAGCTATCATAAAGTTCTTCTAATTTTTGAATATACTTTTCTTTATTTTCTAATTCGGATTGTTTAGAGTCTGGAACATAATAATCTGAAATCATCTTAACAGGCTCAGTAATAAATTTTAAAGTTTTTTCTGTAATCAAAGCTAAAAATATTGCAGATACTTCAATAGGAACAATATCATAAATATTAGAAATTACAGGAAAAAAAGAAGCAACATATTTTTCTTTTTCTTTTATTCCATTTTCTGGAATTAATAAATATTGTGGTTTATCAATACCTGGTCTAGCAATAACTAAAGGATATATATTTTCTTTATAACAATAATCTTTTTTTACAATTAATCCTAATTTATTTGCTTCATGCTTAATTAAATTTAAGAATTTTTCACTGAAAATAGAATAATCTATATAATTTATAATAGTAGAAAAATTATAATTAATTTCAGGAATATAATTATCTAAATTTATGATTTCATTATTTATTTTAATATTTTTATTTTCATTATTAGATAATAAAATAATACTTTTACTTGTCAATAATATATTGAGCCAGTCAACTTCAGAAACATTTTCAATATTATCAACAATCATTATATCCTTAACAAAAGCTGTATTATATTCATCAAATTCATCAATTAAAGTTAAAGGATAAATTATTTTTACAAAGTCTTGGAAAGAAGTAATCATTTTTAAATTACGTAAATTACTATATGAATTATAAAGTTTAGTAATTTTTAAATAATAATTTTTGAATTCTTCGTCCTCAAAGCCATTATAAATATTTTTATTTATTGAATTTATAATATTCAAATTTAAATTGTGGTTATTATTTTTTAATCCTGTTCTCCATAAAGGTTTAAATATTCTAATTTGATCCTCAATGTCTTTGATTTCTGAAAGTTCAATCTTTTTATATGCATTTACCAAAGAAGAAAAATATTCTAATTCCAAATTATCAAAAGTTTGATTATTTTCAATAATATCATTTATAACTTCTTTTAATGGTAAAGAAGTTTCATTGCTGATCTTTGAAAATTTATAAGCATCTTCGTAAATTTTATAATCAATACTTTTAAACTTAATCAAAAGATTTTCCACATCAGAAAAAGACATCAATTCATAATCTTTTTGTTCTCCTGAATCAAAAAGCATTTTTAAGTTATCATAATCATTTTCAAGATTGCGCGATGTCTTTTCTAAAATAGGAAATATTTCAGATTGAAGTTTACTTCTAAATTCATTATTTTCTAAATAATCACGAATAAATTTATTATTTTTAAAATCAATATCATCATAAAGATGCACATGGGTATCTAATGTTCTACGATATTCAAAAGCATCATATGCTTCTTTGGCTTTATCAATTGTTGATGCATCTATATTTTTTTGATATAGATCATTTTGCATAATTTTTAATTCTTTTTGATTATTTAAATAAATATTGATTAGTCTGACAAAAAAATTAATATTTTTCCTATCAGGATTTTTTTCAAAATGAATTAATGTATCGACAGCCTTTCTATGAATTCTGCCCTTTTCATTATAATCAGCAACTAATTGTTCAATATTGTATCCCCAAAATTCTGGCTCAGCATATAAATCAATAGTTGATTTTGATGAACTAAGCATATTGTATTTATTAATAATTTCAATTAGCTCATTCTGAGGATAATAATTAGTTTCCATCTGGATATATGGAAAATATGCTTCTTTATATTGCTTTAATACTAAAAAATGTTTTTCAAGTCGGAAATAATCTTTTAAACTTTTTATTTTATCAACTTTCAATTTTTCAAAATCTAATTCATCAATTTTTCCTTTGAAAATTTCAATATCATTTAATGTTTTTGTAATCAATTCAATAAAATTTTTATATGTATTTTCATTTGCACGAGAAGTTAAGCCATAAAAAGGATGAGCAGATAAAGGAATATGTTTTAGCGAATTTAATTTATTAAACTCCGAAAAGAATTTTTTATCTTTCAATAAATCTTCTTCATCATATTCTTCAAGCTCAATATCAAATTTAACATTCTTTAGATTACTGTAATTTATCAGCATATCAACATTTTCAAAAATATTATTTCCTAAAGGTAAAGAAAAAGTTTCATTTTTTTGTTCTTGGAGTTCAAAATATTTTTTATATAAACCAAAAACATTATAATTTTTATTATCAGTTTTCCATTTTTTTCTATCAATTAATAAATAATTTTCTTTGTAATAAGGATAAAAAATAAATTTATCAATATTATATTTTTTTCTTATATTGTCAAACAATTTTGTGTTTTTAGTAAATATACCAACATTTTTCTTATTCAGTAAAGATTCTAAAATTATTTTTGTAGAAACATATTCTTTTATATTTTCATTTTCAACATTTAATATTAAACAATTTGAAAATTTCAAATTATAAAAAATCTTATTCAAAATAAAATCATTTGAAAAAATATGTTTAGTTTCTATAGTATTTTGATTCTTATTTTTAGTAAAAAAATGATTCAATGAAAAATTTTCTAAAAGACCTTCATGAAAAGAAACATTTAAATATGGATAATCTTTTTTCCATGAAAGATTAGAAAGAACAATAGCTTTTTCAATTCTAATTAAATGATTAAAATCTTTTTCTAATATTTCATCATATATTTTTTGAAAATCTAAAAGATAACCATCATATGATATATCAATATCATAAATTTTCTTTAAATATTTAATAAGAACTTTGTTAAATATCGGTTCTTTATCTTTTAAAACAATTTTGTATTCATTTTTCTCAATAACAACAATAACTTTAAAGAAAAATAAAGGAGCTATTATATTTTCTTGTTGATCTAAACTAGGATAAATTACTTGCATTACACTTAAAAATAATTCATTTCCTTCATATTGTTCTAATTTTATCAAGGCCTCATTATCATACGAAGATAAAATTAGTTCATCACCTTTTTTGTTATTTAAATTAGAGAATCCTTTGATTAAATTTTCAAAATTTTTATCCTTACTATTTTTAAAATTATACAAATATTTAAATATTGCTTTTCTATTATTTAAAAAATCATCAAGAAATTTATTATAATCTAAAGCAAATAAATAAAGATGATCAGACTTGTCATTATCAACATACTGATCTTTTTGTCCGTCTAAATATATTTCAACATCTTTAATAAGATCACCAATATTCATTAGTTAGCACCATATGCTTTATTATACTAGAAAAAGAGATTTAAGTTAATACCCTTACTATATATTTTTATTTTTCAAAAATCACAGTTATTATTGTGCCTTTTCCTAAAGAACTATCAATCTTAATATCTGCACCATATAATATACATATATGTTTTACTATCGCTAGTCCTAACCCTGTTCCACCAGTCTGTCTACTTCGGGATTTTTCAACTCGATAAAATCTTTCAAAAATTCTTTTTTGATCTTCCTTAGCTATACCTATACCAGTATCTCTTACTTCAAAAACAACTTTTTGTCCTTGATCTTTTATATCAATATTTATTTTCCCATTATCACAGTTGTATCTAACAGCATTTTCAATAAGATTCTTTTCAAGTTCAAACATATGATTATAATTAGCCGAATAAATTGCTTTTCCTTCAATTATCACCTCTATTCCTTTTTTAGATATTTCATTTTTTAAAGAATCAACTATTTCGAAAGCAATTTTATTCAAATCAATTTCTATCCGTTCAAAATTAGTTTCATTTTCCAAAGTACTTAACTTTAGCATATCATTTACTAAATTTTGCATTCTTTTAGTTTCTTTATCAATTTGTAAAATTGGTTTAACTAAATTCTCATTAGTATTTTGCATAGCCATAATATCATTAAATCCACGAATAACTGTTAAAGGTGTTTTCAATTCATGTGAAGCATTGGCGAAAAATTCACTTCTCATATTCGCATTTTCAACACTATTTGTTATATCAGTAAGAATAACTATAACCAAAAAATTAGTAAGAGAAATTTCTGATTCAATACGTTTCAAAGTTGTTAAATAAAAATTATTATCAATACGTAATGTATATCTTTCAATTTTTTTGTTATTAATAACTTCGTTTATATCTTCACATAATTTTAGTGAACTTATAATATTCAAATAATTTTTTCCAACGCAATCTTTTTTATAATTAAAAATATCCAGAAATTCATAATTTGCAAGTTCAATTATTCCATTTCCATTTAAAACCAAAATACCCTCATTAATATTTGCTATTATAGAACTAAGCTTATTCTGCTCAAATTTTGCATCGTTAATTTGTTTCAATATTTTATTTTCTAAATCATTAATTTCTTGTACAATACTTCTTATTTCTGGATAATCATTATCCAATTTAATTTTCGAAAATTTTTCATCATTAACACATTTTATGCTTTCTTTAATATTAGAAAATTGTTGTGTAACTTTTTTGGATACCTTTGAAGATAAGTAAATAGCTATAATACTCGAAATAATTAATATAAGAATCGCAATCACCATAGATTTTTTCAAATAACTAATAAAATTAGATGCTGGAGAAGAAATTCTCACAAAAAAATAATCCCCATCAGATAGATTTATTTTTTCAGCATAGAAAAACATATCACAATCTAAACTATCACTATGCCTAATAAATACCAATGGTTCATCTTCATTTGCCTTTATAATTTCTGGACGATTTAAATGATTAGGTAAAGAAGATACTTCATCAAGATAACTATCAGCTATCACATTTCCATCTTTGGAAATTATCGATATTCGATATTGTGAATCAACATCTTTAGTCAATGCGCCATTAATTTTATAAATATTTGCAACAACTTTTGTAGTTTGAATAAGATTGTTGCATTCAGATTCATAAACACTATTACCCGCAATTAAAACTGCTGCCAAAAACATTATAAAATTGGAAAGTACAACTAATATAGAAAACCAAAGAGATAACTTCTTTTTCATTTCAAAATAAATCCTATACCTCTTATTGTTTCTATAGTTACATCAGAATTGTTTTCACTTAATATTTTTCGTAAAGAAGAAATATGCATATCCAAAGTTCTTGTTTCTAAACAGGCATTAGTGCCCCAAATTTGATTAAACAATACTTCCCTAGTCATCAATTTATCGTTATTAATAACTAGAATTTTTAAAAGATCATATAATTTTAAAGCAATTTGAATTTTATTTTTATTAATTTTAACTTCATGAATATTATCATCAATTTCGATATCTTTATAAATAAAATTTTTTACTTCTGGAATATTGGATTCATATTTTCTTAAATTAGCATTTATTCTTGCAACTAATTCCATTATTCCAAAAGGTTTGGATATATAATCATCACAGCCTTCATCTAATGCTTTAACTTTACTCAATTCTTGATTTTTAGCAGAAACCATTATTACAGGAATATTTTTTGTTTTACTATTTGACTTTAAGAAATTTAAAATTTCAAAACCATCAAGTCCATCTAACATAATATCCAAAAGGAAAATATCTGGCGTTTTTGTTTCTAATCGTGAAAATAATTTTGTTGAATTTTCAAAACATTCTACTTCTAATCCAGCACTATTTAAAGCGATATCATACAATTGTCTTATATCTTCATCATCCTCTACAGCGAAAACAACTTTTTTCATAAAACCTCTATTGGTGACTTCCAGTAATACAGTAATCAACCCATTCTCCAATATTTACAGCGTGATCAGCTATTCTTTCTAAATACTTAGCAATCATTAAAATCATAATAGCATCATCTGCACTGCTTGAGTCTAGCTTAATAAGAAGAATTAAATCTTTTTTTACTATTTCAAATAAATCATCTACTCTATCATCTCTTTTATCAAGACCTCTGGCTAATTCAAGATCTTGATCTATATATGATTGAACACTATCCTTTACCATAGCAATAGCATTTTTTGCCATTTCTGGAATATGTTCCAATCTTTTTATATATGTTTTTCCATTAAATTGCAATGCTATTTCACAAATATCACGTGCATTATCTCCAATTCTTTCTAAATCAGTAATCATTTTCAAGGCAGCTGATACTTCGCGAAAATCCCCAGCAACTGGATGTTCCATCAATAAAATTTTCAAACATTCTTGCTCAATATCTCTTTCTAGTGAATCTATTTCTTTTTCTTTTCTAAAAGTATCTTCTATCAATAAAGAATCTTTATTCAATAATGCATTTATACTCTCTTGAATTGCCGATATTACTTTTTTTTGCATCAATAATAATTTTTGATTAATTTCTTCTAATTCAACAAAATATTTTTTTCGTATTGACATATACATTCTCCTATTAACCAAATCTTCCTGTTATATAATTTTCTGTTCTTTTATCATTTGGTTTATTAAATATTTTTTCCGTATCATCAAATTCCACTAATTCTCCTAGAAGAAAGAAAGCAGTTTTATCAGCAACTCTAGTAGCTTGCTGCATATTATGAGTAACAATAATTATCGTGTAATCTTTTTTTAATTCATCTATTAATTCTTCAATTTTACTTGTAGAAATGGGATCTAAAGCCGATGTTGGCTCATCCATCAATAATATTTTAGGATTTGCTGCCAAACTTCTTGCAATGCATAATCTTTGCTGTTGTCCTCCAGATAATCCTAAAGCACTTTTTTTCAAGCGGTCTTTAACCTCATCAAATATCGAAGCTTTCTTTAAACTTTCTTCTACAATTCTGTCTAACTCCGTTCTTTTTTTTAATCCAAATGTTCGCGGTGCAAATGCAATATTATCATAAATACTCATTGGAAAAGGATTAGGTTTTTGGAAGACCATACCAACATTTTTTCTGAGCTCATTAACATCTATTTTTGAATCATAAATATCTTTTCCACCTATCAATATTTTTCCTTCAATTCTACATGAGTCAATCAAATCATTCATTCTATTAATGGATTTTAAAAAAGTAGATTTCCCACATCCCGAAGGTCCTATCAATGCAGTAACTTCATTTTCATGAATATCGATATTTATATTTTTTAAAGCTTGGAAATCATTATAATAAAGATTAAATTTTCTTACAGAAATATCAAAATCATTTTCTTCCATATCATTCTCCCATCTTTTTCTTCAATAATCTGCCAACAATTGTTGCTGTTAAATTCAAAAATAAAATCAGTGCAATTAAAACTACTGCAGCTGCTGCAGCCTCATTTGGATGACCAAAACTTCCAAAATAATAAACATCAAGTGCTAAACTTGTTCCTGGTGATAAAATTGATTTTGGAAGTTTATTTGCTACCATTCCGGTAGTTAAAATAAGTACAGCACTTTCTGAAACAACTCTCCCCATAGCTAAAATAAGGCTTGATACTATTCCACTAGAAGCAGCTGGTAAAACAATTTTAAATATCGTTCTAGCTTTTCCAGCTCCTAAAGCATAGCTTCCTTCTCGATAACTATCTTGAACCGCCAATAAACTTTCTTCGGTTGATCTAACAATAACAGGAAGAATCATTATTGATAATGTAAGTGCACCGCCTAAAAGGGAATATCCTAAACCTAATGATACAACAAACATCAAATATCCAAATAATCCATAAACAATGCTCGGTATTCCTGCTAATGTTTCAATTGCAATTCGAATTATTTTAACAATTTTATTTCCTTTTTTATTGTATTCAACAAGAAAAATCGCAGTTCCTATTCCCAAAGGAGCAGCTATAACTATTGAAATTCCAACAAGAATTAATGTTCCAACAATTGCTGATGGTAAAGTTGGATTTTCTTCTGTATATTTTCCAAATAAAACATGAAAATTCAATTTTGTTAAACCACTGCTAAATACATATATCAAAATAAATAATAAGCTTAAAACAGCAATTCCTGTTGCAAAATAACCAAGCCATTTTAAAATTACATATAATATATTATTTTTATTTTTCATTTGTTTTTCCTTTTTTCTTATCTTTGTTCGATATTTCTTTCAAGCAAGAAAAAGAAATATTTAAAAGCAAAGAAAATACAAATAAAACGACACCTGTTGCAACAAGAGCTGAATGAGCATCTCCTTGTAATTCCATAGCGCCGGCAGCGATATTTGTGGTTAAAGTTCTTACACTTTGAAATAATGAATTTGGCATATCAGCACTTCCACCTATTATCATAGCAACCGCCATGGTCTCACCTATCGCTCTTCCAATAGCTAAAACAATTCCAGCAAAAATTCCACTTTTAGCTGCCGGAACAAGAATTTTAAATGTTGCTTGTTCTTTTGTAGCACCTAATGCTAAAGCTCCTTCAAAATAACTATTAGGCACAGCATATAAAGCATCCAAACTACAAGATATAATTGTCGGCAAAATCATAATTGCTAAAACAATACTTGTTGAAAAAATTCCAAACCCAGCTCCTACGCCATCTGGAGCAATATAATCGCGTACAAAAGGTACTATGACTATAAGTCCAAATAAACCATAAATAACAGAAGGGATTCCAGCAAGCAAATTAATTAATTGCCTTAAAATAGGTACTAATTTTTTATAGCAAAATTTATATAAACAAATAGAAGATAATAATCCTACGGTTACTCCTAAAAAAACAGCAAGTGCAGTTAAATATAAAGTTGCGACAATCATTCCCCCAATACCATAAAGTGGATTATCTGATAAAGGTGCCCATTGATCAGAAAAAATAAAATTGCCAACACCTATTTTTGCAATGAACGGAACACCATTTATAAACAAATACAAAGCAATTAAAATCAAAGCAATAATTGAAAAAAAGGCACATCCAAAAAATGTGCCTTTCATCCATTTTTCTTTAGAGGAAAATAAAGAATAAATAGATTTCATTTTTAAGCTAAATCACCCCAAGTACTGATTTTTTCTTCACCATTAATATCACAATCGTATATATTTTTTAAGTGTTCTAAAGTGATATTATCAAAAGAATTAACTTTATTAACAATAAGAGCTATTCCATCTTTAGCAACTTCATAAGAAGTACATGAAGGAGCTTTTTCACTATTAAATGTTTCAGATATCATCCCAAAATCTGAGACATTGTTTTCAGCATTTTTATATCCTGTTCCACTTCCTCCGCCACTAACAATCACATCAACATTTGTTTGAATTGTTTCATACTTTTCAGCCAATAATGTCATCAAAGGTTGTAAAGAAGTACTGCCGGAAATATTAATAGTTCCTTTAAAATCATTTTCTTTAACATAAGAACTTGTATCATCTTTTGTTGATACATATCCATTATCAGAAATTATTTTTTGAGAATCTGAACTACCTAAAAATTTATAAAAATCTTCAAACACTGGATTCTGTAAAATAGTTTCTTTATACACTATATTTAATGGTCTAGCAATTTTATAATCTCCTGTCTTAATATTTTCAACATTACAATCAACTTGATCAACCTTCAATATTTTAACTTCATCTGTGACATAACCTAAACTTTCATATGCAATAGCTAAAGGATTAGTTTTAACCGTTGCTAAAACTGTTGTTGTACTGCTGGCACTAATAACACCTGCTGGATCTTTTTTTCCTTTTAATCCAATAATTTCCATGAATGCACTTTTAGTTCCACTTCCATCATCGCGAGTAACAACTGTTATTCTTTTTGAAGTATCAAAAGAAGTATTATTTTGATTATTACATGAAGTAACTCCTAATACTGCCATTGTTACTATAATTGATGTTTTTACATACTGCTTAATTTTATCTTTCATTTTCTTATCCCTCGATAATTAAATTTTATCTAGTAAAGAAAATTCGAGCTATCTATTAGCCGTAAATTAAATGTAATAAATATGTAAATTTCAAAAATAATAACAAATAAAAAACCGATATTAAATCGGCAATGGCGTCCCCGGAGGAATTCGAATCCCCGGCCTACAGCTTAGGAGGCTGTCGCTCTATCCAACTGAGCTACGGAGACAGCAAACTAATTATAACATAATTTTAATTATTTCTCTCCTCTTTAAAAAAGATAATTAAAATGTTAAAGTATTTTCATGAAAACAAATTTTATTTTTTTTGATTGTTGGGATACCCTTATCGAATATCACGAACGTGAAGTATCAATTTTTGATGGATTAAACAAATATCTTTTAAATGAAAGAAACGAAAAAGCTAATGTAGATGAAATTAAATATTTTTTAAATGTAAAAGAAAAAATATTCAATAATTATTTTTCACAAAATCTTTATGAACTTCCTTTTGAATTACTATACAATTTAGTTTTAAAAACAACTAATTTTTCATTATCAGTTTCTGAAAATAAATGGGAAGATATAAATAACGATTATCTTTTGCCAAAACCTATTTCTGGAATAGTCGATTTTCTTTCTTGGTGTAAAGAAAATAAAATTTCTACAGCTGTTTTATCCAATTCTATTTATTCACACAAATTCACAAAAAAATGCATTGAAGAAACTCTAAAAATAAACATGAACGATTATTTTTCTTTCATGCTTGTTTCAAGTGAAATAGGTCCTAAAAAACCTAACCCCGATTTCTTTAAAGCCGGAATGGGACAAGCCAAAATTATCAATTCTTTTGCTTTTTATGTTGGTGATTCTGTAGTTGCCGATGTTCTAGGTTCCATTAATTCAGGATTAAAACCATGCTATTTTAATTGGAAGAAAAACAAAAGTCAAAGAACAGCTAGCATAAATAATCTTTTCACATTTGAAAAATATGATGAATTAAAAGATTTTATTAAAAAAGAAGGAGAATACAATCCTGAGATAATATCTAAACTGGAATTAGGAGTTCACAAAAATGAATGGTGATTTAATCTATACTAAAACTATACGCTTTGCTTATAGCGATTTTGATACATACGACCACATTTTGCCATCATCTCTTCAGCGTTTTTTTCAAGACATTGCCGGCGAACAATGTGATAAATTAAATGTTGGATATCTCGATTTACTTAAGCAAGATGCTCTTTGGATTGTTTCAAAAATGCAAATAGATTTTTTTTATCAACTTAAGTATGATGAAGATTATATTTTTAAGACCTGGCCACTTAAAAGAAGAATGTTTTATTTTCCCCGTGAATTTGAAATAAGTGATAAAAAAGGAAATGTTATAGTTAGATGCATTTCAACCTGGCATATATTTTCTAATAGCGATAGAAAATTAATAAATCCTAAAAATATAAATCTATCTGGTCTTGATAAAGCTGAAGAAAATCAAAGCTTTTATGAAAACTGGAACATCGGTATATTAAAAGAATATGAAACTCAAACTGGGCAAAATATGTTTTCACATAAAGTTATGTTTACCGAATTAGATCATAATGGTCATTTGAATAATACTCATTATTCCGATATTGCTTTAAATTCATTGCCTGAACATCATAAAAATGAATTTCTTTCTCAGATGAAAATAATATTTTTATCTGAATGTAAATTAAATGATATAATTAATACAATCTTTTTCAAAGACTCTGACATCGATGTGATTAGAGGAGAAAAAAACGAACATCCTGTTTTTATAGCAATGTTTAAATATGGTGAAAAAAATGGAAAATAATACTTCGAACAAATTTATAAAAAGAATTAAATCAATTACTGGTGAAGGAATTGCAGTTCTTATCGTAAGCTTGATTATGTTAATAATCGATATAATATTTATTGTTAATTTGATAAATGGCATAAATAGTAAACAATATATGTTCAACGCCAAAAATCAAACTAATGATATAATAATGCTAGTAGTTTTTTCTATTCTATTAGTTGCCCTTTTATCCATTATTATTTACAATCTTTTTTTCCGCAAATTCGATAAACTTCGTCCTGTAACCAAAGATATTGAACATGGAAAAATTGTTGAAAGAAAAACAGGAAGAGAAGAAACTTTAAAAGATGCTATAAAAAAAGAAGGAAAAAACACAAATTCTAAAAACAACAATATTTCAATCAATAAAGAAAAATTAAAAGAAAATTTAAAAATTGAAAATAACGATAAGCCAAATGAATAAAAATTTGGCTTTTTATTTTTCATATTATTGTGTAACTATCAAAAATATAATATAATAAAGACCCGAATAGGTAAATTATGAGCAGTATAATTTTAATAGGCGGCGGAAGCGCTTCGGGCAAAACATTTGTTAGTAAAAAGATCATTGAAGAACTTGGAAGTGATAATGTCACAAGAATAAGTATCGATGATTATTATAAAGATTTAACTAATATTCCAATCGAAAAGAGGGCAAAGATCAACTACGATTCTCCTTCAGCTTTTGATTGGCCTTTACTTGCTGAACATATTTCAGAATTAAAAAAAGGTAATTCTATAAATAAACCGATATATGATTTTACTATTCATAATAGAAAAGAAGAAACTGAATTAATTTTTCCAAGAAAAATTATCATAATTGAAGGAATTATGGCTTTAGTAAAAAAAGAAATACGAGAATTAGGAGATGCAAAAGTATTTATTAAAGCTTCTGCTGAAACAAGATTAATTCGTCGCTTAAAAAGAGATCATGAAGAACGTGGAAGATCATATGATAGTATTTTAAAACAATATTTTTCTCAAGTTATTCCATCATACGAAGATTCTATCGGCCCAAGTTCAAATTATGCCGATATGATTATGGAAAACAATGGTGAGACAAATAAAGCTTTAAATATTTTATTGACGTATATAAAATCAATGATTAATTAAAATAAATATAAATTGGAAATCTTAATAATAGATTTCCTTTTTTATTGCACAAAAAAAGTTAAGTTTCAAAGTTTTCAAAACTTAACTTTTATCTATTACTTTAAATTATCCAATATTGCAGAAATTCTTTTTGCCAAAGCTTCAGCAGTAAAGTTGAATTTTTCCATAACTTTTTCAGCTGGGCCAGAAGCACCAAAAGTTTCAATTCCCATAACATTTTTACTAATGACATGCCATCCAAAAGTAGACAACATTTCAACAGAAATTCTTCTTTCATATGATGGTCCCAAAACATTTTCTTGGTATTTATAATTTTGTTGTAAAAAGCGATTTAGACTTGGCATTGAAACAACACGTGTATCAATACCCTCTTTCCATAGTAATTTTTGAGCCTCCAAAGCTAAACCAACTTCAGACCCAGATGCAACAATAACAAAGTCTAATTGTTTTTCTTCTGGCGAAACAATATATCCACCACATTTAACTCCTTCATATGAAGTTGTTGAAACTGTTGGTAAGTTTTGTCTTGAAAGAATTAAAGCAGTAGGATGATCTAACGATTCAAGAGCTAATTTCCATCCTGCAGCAGTTTCTTTTCCATCACATGGACGAATTACATCCATATTAGGAATTGATCTTAACATTGCTAATTGTTCAATTGGTTGATGTGTTGGACCATCTTCACCAACTGCGATAGAATCATGTGAGAAAAGATAAATAGCTGGTAGCTTACTCATCGCTGCCATTCTAACAGCTGGTTTTAAATAATCGGAAAAAACTAAGAAACATCCAACATAAGTTCTTAAACCTCCATGGAGTAAAATACCATTTTGTATAGCAGCCATAGCAAATTCGCGAATTCCAAAATTAATATTTCTTCCTTCATAATGTTCGGAAGAATAATCTATCTCATCTGGAAGACCAGTTTTAACTGAAGCAGCAACATCAGCACTACCACCTACTAAATTAGGAATACTCTTATTTAATAATTTCAAAAGATTTCCAGAAATGTTTCTAGTAGCATCTTTATAATCTAACGAATATTCAGGAAGACTATCATAGACTAGTGTAGAAACATCATTAGTCAAAGAAGCTTTAAAGAATTTAGCCTTCTCAGGATATTGTTTAGAATATTTTTCAAATTCATCTTGATAATCTTTATAGGCTTTTTCACCACGCTTTACAAAAGATTCTTTAAATGTATAATATATTTCTTCTGGAACTTCAAAAGGACCATAGTTATAGCCATAGAATTTTTTGGCTCTTTCACCATCTTCAATTCCTAATGGAGAACCATGAACTTTATTCAAGCCTTGATTAGCTGATCCATAACCAATAATTGTATGAACAATAATAAGAGATGGATGTTCTTTAGATTCTTTAGCTTTTTGAATTGCTAAGTCAATAGCCTCAACATCATTGCCATCTGGAACATCATAAACATTCCATCCAGCTGCTAAAAATCTATCCTTTTGACTTTCCGAAGATGAATTAGAAAGTGGTCCATCTAATGTAACAGCATTTGAATCATAAAATAAAATTAATTTATTTAATTTTTGAAGACCTGCAAAACTGATTGCTTCTTGAGAAATACCTTCTTCTAAACAACCATCACCACATAAAACATATGTATAATGATCTACTAATCTTTTTCCTTCTGGATAAAGATGAGAAAGCATTGTCTCAGCCATCGCTTCACCTACTGCTTGTGCTATTCCTTGTCCTAATGGTCCACTGGTGGCATCTATTCCAGGAGTGTGTTTATATTCTGGGTGACCTGGTGTTAAAGAATCAACTTGTCTAAAATTCTTTAAATCATCCATTTTAATATCGTAACCTGCAAGATGTAAAACTGTATATAACAACATTGATGCATGGCCAGCAGACAAAATAAATCTATCTCTATTTATCCAATCAGGATGCTTAGGATCACTTACAAGATGACGTGTAAAAAGAGTATAAAGAATTGGAGCAGAACCTAAAGCCATTCCTGGGTGTCCGCTTTTTGCTTTATTTATGCCATCGATACAAATTGAACGAATAGCAGCAACTGCAAGTTTGTCGTATTTCATTTTTTCTCCTTCAAATAAAATTAAAATGCCCAAAGGAATTGTCAGTTCCCTATAATATATAGGGGGAAACTTCGCCGAGCATTAGGATTCCTAACTTAATAGGCTTTCAACACCTGACATCGCACCCGTCTCCCAAAGAATTAAATGTTGGAAACGCATATATCCTCTGGACAACATTATTTTAACAAATGATATTTTTATATTCAATAATTGCATATTATTCATTCTCAACATTACTTTTTTACTAAAATAAAAGAAATTAACAATTTATCCTCATTATTTTATCTTGACAACACAATGTATATCGAGTACAATTTTTAATGCGCCTTGTTAGTTAAGTGGTATAACAGATCCATGGTAAGGATCAGTCGCTAGTTCGATTCTGGCACGAGGCACCATTAATTTTTGAAATATAGGTTTGATGCAAAGAAAATATGTATCAGGCTTTTTTTTGTTTCTAAAATTTTATTGTTTAAAGAAGTTAGTAAGAATCAAAAATAGCCAAAATTGACATAAGTTTTCGAATCTTAAAAATTTTATTCAGGAGAACAAACATATTCAAAAATTTTTATTTAGAAGAGTCTAAAATTGACATTATTAAACAATATTTTTCTAGCAAGAAAAAAAGATATTTATCAAAAATATAATGTAAGCAAATCAATACTATAGAGATAGATATTCAAATATGGAAATTTAATTTTTTGAATTCTTTTTAAACATTTTTATTTTTTATAAACAACTAAAAATTACGTCAATATTATGTAAAGTATTATATTTAAATAATATTAGAAAAAAGGTATATACTCGTAAGTATAATACTCTTGAGTATATGATATTTAAGCTTTTAATTCAGACAAAAAAATACTTGAAATAAAATATACTCTTGAGTATAATACTCTTGAGTATAAAGATGGTGATAATATGTTTTATGGTAGAAAAAAAGAACTTGAAAAATTAGAGAAAGAATATCTTAAAAATAATTCATTTTGTTCAATTTATGGTACAAGAAGAATTGGAAAAACTTCTTTAATAAATGAATTTATTGCAAACAAAAAACACATTATGTTTCAAGCAAAAGAAGTATCTAATAATGATAATTTAAAATATTTTTCTTTTAAAATATTAGATGCATTTAATAGAAATGATGAATATGTATATTCATCTTGGGAAAAAGCATTTGATGCAGCAATATCATTTTTTAATGGAGATAAGGGTGTAATAGTAATTGATGAATATCCTTATTTAGTTAAATCTTATGAAGGTATTTCATCAATTATTCAAGATGTTTACGACAACAAACTTAAGAATAGTAATATTATGCTTATTTTGTCAGGATCAAATCTTTCATTTATGGAACACGAGTTAAACGATAAGCAATCACCTCTTTATAAGAGATTAACCTTAAAAATGAAAATTAATAAAATGCCATTTGAAGAAGCTATATTATTTTTAAGTAATTATTCAAATGAAGATAAGATTAAATTTTTATGTATGTTTGGTCAATATCCATTCTATCTATCAAAAATTAATGAGAATTTATCATTTGAGGAAAATCTAAAAGAATTGCTTTTTAATGAAAATTCAATCCTTTTAGATTGTCCTAAATTATTATTATCAAATTCGAGTAGAGAGCAAAGCTTTTATAATTCTATTTTGCTTTATCTTGCAGGAAAGAAAAAAAGTCTTACCGAATTAAGCAAGTTAATGAATGAAGAAGTGACTAAAGTTAATAAATACATGAAAACTTTAACTGATGCACAAATTGTAATAAAAAAAGAAATGTTTAATTCAAAAAGGCAGTCATATTATTATATTGAAGATCCAGTATTACGATTTTATTATCAATTTTTACTAAATAATATTGATAAAATTGAAGCTGGATTTGGCGAAACTCTTTTTGAAAGATTAAAAGATGATATTCATTTATTTATATCATATTCATTTGAAGATGTTGCAATTTCTTATATGGAAGGATTATCAATTAGTGGTAAACTTGGTGGAATTTATTATCCTATTCAAAATTTAATTATTGAAAAATCAGAATTAAATCGATCTATTGAAATTGATGGTATCGCACGAGATGAAGACTCTCTTCTTGTACTTGAATGTAAATTTACTAATAAAAAAAGAACTATGAATGACTTTTCTAAAATGGTTCAAAATACTTCTATCAAAATGTTTTCAAATATAAAAAAATTTGATTATTATATTATATCTAAAAATGGATTTGAAGAAAATTTATTAAATCTTAATGACAAAAATTTGCATTTAATAACGCTTGATGATATGTTTAAATAAAAGCATAAGTATTAAAACTTAAACTAAATGTTAAATTAATTTTCGATTAAATATTTTTGCATTCATTCTGTTAAAGTAAAAACAAGTTTTATGAAAATACAAAATGAACAAAGAATAAATTTTTGAATTTAATTTTTCAAGATAATAATTTCCTATCTCTTCTCATATAGAATTTAATTGAATATTATTTATCGTTATAAACATCAAAAATAACAAGGTTAACAAGAAAGTTGGATTCTTTAAGAAGATTATTTAAATTATTTAAGACTTTTAAAATTATTTTTTATAAAAAAACTCAATTTTCCTTTACTTTTTGTATTTTTTTTAAAATTAATCATTATATTTATATCATTTTAATTAGCGGATATTGTCTTTTATTAAAATGTAACCGCTTTTTTAAAATATATTGAATTTGTAATTGAATTTAAACAAATTTTCAAATATAATTTTAGAAAATAAATTTCATATTAAGGGAGGCGTTGTCTTTTATGAAAAAAGTCTTTTACCTATAGCAGTTTGTCTGATTACTATTTTAACAGCAGCTGCTTGTACTACAAATACATCTTCTACTTCTTCTAGTTCCTCTTCAAGCTCTTCTACTCCTATAAGCAGTATAACTTCCGGAAATTCTAGTTTATCAACTTTACCTTCTACTCCTTCCTCATCATCTTCTTCATCTAGTTCTTCTACCACTCCTTCAACATCAACAATTATTTCTGTTGATCCAAAACCAGATTCAACAGCTGAAGAAGTTTATAACTTTATTAAAGAAGCTGGTGAAAAAACAAATTATACTTTAGAAATTGCTTACGATGATGCAGTTATAAGCGTAATTTATAATCAACAATATATTTATTATAGTTCTAGCGATGCTGGATATATCACTATCGAAAATTACAAATCAAGTGAAGACACTTTGCTTTATAATTTTACAGGGAAAAATTCTCCAGTTATTGAAAATGCTGTAAGTTATGTTGACGCTGCTCAAAAAAGAGTACCTATCACTAAAACTCAAACATTAAATGCTCTTTATGATTCAGTTCAAACATTATCCAAAGACGACATACAATTAAATTGGGATTATTATTATTCTAAAAATTCTACATTAATAGAATCATTAGCCTATTTAATTGGTGCTTCTTCTTATACCAGCTCAATTGCTGCTGTAAAACTTGCACTTTCAGAAGATCATACTTACTTAGACTTTAGATTTGTGCCTAACTTCAATGCTGATGTTGATGTAATCGATAGTCTCAATGGTAGAATTAGCAATTTAAATAATTCAAACGTTCCTCAATTAGATACTTTCTTATCTTCTTATACTCTTCCTGAAGTAAGTTTAAGCGACAATATTTTATCTTCTTTAAGTGGAAAACAAAGTTTCACTTCTACAGTAAACTTCAATTATAATGGAAAAGTTACCATTGATCAAAAAGATGAAGTTGTCATCGATGCAACAGGAAAACAAACAATTCGCAAAGAATCCGGCGTTGAAAATTCAAAATTCATTTATTTAACAACAGATGACAATGGTGAAGCTTTTAGAAAATATGTTAATGCTTCCAATACAGTTGTAACCGAAGATCTCGGTGTTTCTTTTAATTCTTTAGTTCATCAACCTGTTGATCTCATCGAAAAAGAAGCATTTAGAAAAACTTCCGAAAATACATATACCTACTTTGGCTATGATGGTCGAGGTTTCATCTCTAAATTAATCGACTATGAACCAGGTGAAATTCTTTCAATAGATTTAACTGTTAAAAATGATAAAATCAGCAATCTACATGCAATATCAACAATGCGTTACGATTCCTATCAACAACCTATGTATTATGATATTTATGTCGACTTCGGTGGAACAAAAGATTTCAAAGAAGTAAAAGAATACAGCGGAAAAGATAAATATGAAAGTCCATTAGGTTTATCACTAAATCCTTATGTAGATAGAAAATATGGACGTTTCGTTAATTCTTTCACAATTGAAGTTGAGACAATTACCGGTAGTGATGTCTCTAACTACATGACACATATTTATGTAACAAAACGCAATACTAGTAATTGGTACATGGACACAATAATCATCGATCGTGAATCTGTTGATACTTCCGAAGGTTCAATGGGTGATCCAATTCATAAAATTACTGGATTTTATGAAACCGATAAAGGACTTGCTCCATTTAAAGTAATCGATGAAAATAAAGTTATTGCCTCTGGTCCAGTTCTTGAAGGCAAAAGATTATCCGATGCTCTAGGAATGGATATATCTTATTTATTATTCTCAACTACTGATAAAGAAGAATTAACAACAGAAGGAGATATGGCCCGCTACAAATTATTTGCTGATGTCGATGATATCGCTGATCACATCATTGGCGGCGATAATGTTGATTCTATCATTCCTTCTTCTTTAACAATGACAGTTACTAATACAATGGTTGATGCATCCACAAAAACTCTTAATAAAGTTTTAACAAGTATTGAATATGAATTTAATGGAGACAATCTATATAAAGGTAAAGAAAGATTAACGTTTACCGATTATGGTACAACTTCTCTTCCATCCGAATTAGACTTCAGCACATTTGATGACTGGAAAGAACCGACAACATGGAAAGAAGGAGCCTATGAAGTTTATCAATCATTAACCACTGAATTCTCCGAAAATGAAATTGCAATGATGCCATATTTATACGAAGCAGAAATTGAAGGAAACTGGGGTGTTGATGTATATAATGATGGCACATATATTTGGTGCTTATTATTCAACGATACTTTCGCTGCTTCTGACTCCGATCCTGTCTATCATGATTATGCAGAAAAATATGTTGCACTTTTAAAAGCCAATGGTTTCGTAGAAAAAGAATATCCATTAGCAAGCTATGGACAAGGAGTACAATTATATAAAGATGGTCTTTATGTAAGAATTCCTAATTCATCAGCTGATACTTTAATGAGTGGTATCCGTTTCCTCATTGAAATTGAAAAATAAAAAATAGAGAAGATTTGCAAAAATCTTCTTTTTTTATGCAACATTTTATTGAAACAAAATAATAAATTTGCTATTATTTCAAGTTCAATAAGATATAATGAAATTAAGAGGTTTAATATGAATAAAAGTAAAGTAATGGAAATAATAAGCGATGAAACACTAACATATAGTCAACAAGTTCTTGCCTTAGCTCGTTTAGCAGAAAGTGAAGACACTACCCTTAAAAGAAATCCACTATGGATAAAAGCCTTGCAAGAAGGAAAAGTATGTGATCTAAATGAAGGATTAGCTCCTTATAGACCTAGATATATTCTTCCTGACTATGACTTATTATTAAAAAAAGGTTGCAAATTTCTAGAATTAGAACCAGCAACTTCGCTTTTAGAAACTTGCAATAATTTGCTTATTTTTTATAAACACTTGCCATCTATTACTTCTTATCCTGTATACCTAGGAAATTTTACTGATATTTTTGATAAATTCGAAGATGAAGCTGATGATCCATTAACGGAAAAAATATTACGCTGCTTTTTAAAGCATATCGACAAAACACTTTGTGACTCTTTTGTTCATGCAAATATAGGGCCAAAAGATAGTAAAATTTCACGTCTTATCTTAAAACTGACAAAAGAAATGCAATTAGCCATACCAAACATAACTTTATTGTATGATAAAGATATTACAAGCAAAGAATTTGCTTTAGCCTCTATCGATACCATGCTAGCTACAAGTAAACCTTCTTTTGCTAATCATAAAATGTATTCAAAAGAACATAAAAATCATCCATATGGAATTGCTAGTTGTTATAATGCTTTAAATATTGGAGGAGGTGGATATACTCTTCCAAGATTAAGACTTTATGAAATTTCTTTAGAAGCTAAAGATATTCCAGATTTTTTGGATAATGTCTTACCTAAATATGTAACCTTAATTTTAGAAAACATCGATCAAAGAATTAAATTTATTGTTGAAGAATCCAGTTTCTTTAAATCAAACTTTTTAGTTAAAGAAGGTTTTGTAAATCAAGAAAACTTTACAGGGATGGTTGGTGTTGTCGGTGTTGCAGAATGTGTAAACAATCTTTTAGGGATTAAAGATAAAGCTTTAGGTTTTGGGCATAATAATGATGCAGAAGAATTGGCAATACAAGTTCTTTCGAAAATAGAAGAAATCGTCAATAATCATCAAGGATTATATTGCAGTGGAAATAATAATCACTACGAAATGCATGCCCAAGTTGGTATCGATACTGATGGTACTGATGATGCTCCTGGTTGCCGTGTTCCAGTTGGATATGAACCAGATTTATTTAATCATTTAATGCTCGAATCTAAACTTCACAAATATTTTCCTTGTGGAGTTGGCGACATATTTAAATTTGATCAAACCTGGACTAATTCCAAAGAAGCCATCCTTGATATAATTAATGGTGCTTTCGATAAAGGAATGCGTTATTTCACAGCTTATAATGAAGATAATGATGTTGTAAGAGTTACCGGATATCTAGTTAAAAAGAGCGAAATAGATAAATTAACAAATGGCCAACAATCAATAAATAATTGCACAATATTCGGAAAAGGTGCTAAAGAACATGGTCATGCATTAGATAGAAAAATTTATGGAAAAAGCTCTAATTAATAAAATAATTAATTTTTCTAATGTTGATGGTCCAGGAAATAGAATGGCAATATTCTTTCAATCCTGTCCTTTTTCATGCTTATATTGTCATAATCCCGAAACAATAAATTTATGTAAAAATTGTGGCAAATGCATTGAATTTTGTCCGAAAAAAGCTATCTCATTAGATGATAATAGCAAAATAGTATGGAACGAAACAAAATGTATCAATTGTGATACCTGTATAAAAATATGTCCAAATTTATCTTCTCCAAAGACACGATATTATACCATAGACGAATTATTTGAAAAAATTAAACAAATTAAACCTTTTATACGCGGAATCACAGTTTCTGGTGGAGAATGTACAAATTGGTCAAAATTTCTCTTAGAATTATTTCCAAAAGTCAAAAAATTAGGACTTACCTGTCTAATTGATTCAAATGGCTGCACCGATTTTAAAGAAATAGAAGAATTAATTAATATTTCTGACGGAGTAATGTTAGATGTCAAAGCCTATGATAATAAATTTCATAATTTTATCACGGGAAAAGACAACAAAATAGTTTTAAAAAATCTTAACTTTTTAATTCAAAATCAAAAATTAGAAGAAGTAAGAACTGTAATTCTTCCAAATTTCGATGAAGAAAACTATAAAACTGTATCTGCCGTTGCAAAGATAATCCCAGCAAATATCCGTTATAAATTATTGAAATATCGCCATTTCGGTGTTAGAAAACAAGGAATTGATACTTTCGGACAAGTAATAGTTCAAGATAATAAATTAAAAGAACTAAAGAAAGTAGCTGAAAATTTAGGGCTCAAAAATGTTGTGATAATATAAAAAGATGGGAGTTTTCCCACCTTTTTATTCATCAATTTTCGTATTTTCTTCTATATCTTTTATCGTATTTTCAGTTATTTTGCCAAAATGTTTTTCTTTTCTTCTTTATTGATTAATTTCATTATTTTTTCATCAACTTTTTTCAACTGACGAGCTTCTTTTTTTGAAATTGGACGAATACCATGTTTAGCTATTTCTTCTTTGTTTTCTTCAATGGCTTTTTCAAAAACTTTTTCTAATTGAGTGACACAATATTCCAAAGCATATTGCTTAGCATACTCAATATATTTTTTTGAAAGTTCATTTTTTATATCCTGATGTTCATAAAAATACTCAATTCTTTCACAAAGAGAATGAGGGTCTCCTCTTTCAAATAAACAATGTGGATCTTGTGCAAATTGCTTTGTAGCTGTTTGTTCTGAATTAGATATTACAGGGACAAGACCACACGTAAAGGCCTCCATACAACTTATTGCTTCACTTTCAGCATCAGAAGCATGAACATATAAATCTGAATAATTAATTACTTTTAGCAATTCATCTTGTGGCAAAAATGAAAATATAACAGGATTTTTCAAATATTTTTTTGATAAAGACTCCAAATGAGCTTTCCATGGTCCTTTACCACACAAAACCAATTGAATTTTATCATTATATTTTGATTCTCCAATTGCCTTAATTATCAAATCTTGACGTTTCTCACGGCTCAATCTTCCTATCATTAAAACAACAAATTTATCTTTTAATTCTGCTGGTTTTTCAACATTGTCCAAATGAACAAAGCGAGGGGAAACACCATTTGAAATAGCATGAATTTGGTTTTTATAACCATGTTTAATCAAATCATGCTTTACCATTTCAGAAGGACAATGAACATGATTTATATATTTATAAAATGAATTTTTAAAAAAGCTATATAATGCATTGTTAGCAATTTTACTCTTTCCTAAATAAATGGAATAAGTAATATTTTCTGGCTGCATATGAAAAGCGCCAGTAACAGCAACACCCATATCTTTAGCAACAAGTCTCGCATGGCGTTGAATTGGAAAAGGTAAAAGCAAATGGACAACGTCTGCTCCTTTTATTGCTTCGCGTAAAACTAAATCATCTGGCTTAGCAAATACCATTCCTTGCGATGCAATAAAATCATTAAAAACAGGGATATGATAACTTTCTACTCCATAAAAATTTGGATCATCTATTTTTTGATCCTTTGGAGCAGCTGCAACAACTCTAACTGTATGCCCATGTTTTTTTAAAACCTCAGCAAAGCGCATAGTAGTAAC
This sequence comes from Firmicutes bacterium CAG:345, assembly GCA_000433315.1. Classification (NCBI taxonomy): domain Bacteria; kingdom Bacillati; phylum Bacillota; species Firmicutes bacterium CAG:345. Next base: position 177,135 of record FR893385.1, read on the forward strand.
TGTTGTTCCATTATTAACAGCTCCATATTGATCCATTACCAATGTAATAATCATAATAATACCTTTCTAATTAAGTGTGTTATTTTCTAAAACTTCATCAACTTTAACAGCTTTAGTTTTTCTTTTCTTTTTTCCGGTTTCCGGTTCAAGATAAGTCAATTTTATTTCAGTTGAAGTATTTTTCTCTACTTGAGATATAGAAGATTCTGCTATATTTTCTTTATCATTGCTGAATTTTCTCGTATCTTTGAAAGAGTTTGCAATTTCTAATATTTTAGGATTTTTTTCATATGATGGATGCATTATTTTCCAAAAAAAGTTCGATAATGGTTCCCTATTATCATGAAGTTTTTTAAATTCTTCAATCTTTTCATCATGGAGAATAAATTTTGCTTGCTTAATTCGATCTTTTTGTCTTTGTGAAAGAATATTAGTCAAGGCTTTATCCTTTCTAGTAAAAGCATTTCCAACTGAATCTATAACAACGCTTTCTATTGAAAATATTTTTCTCGATTTATAGTTATGATTTAAAATAAATTTTTCAAGTCTTTGCGGATCTATTTTATAATTTATAGAATTTCTAGCTGGTATAATTGGCAATGATCCAAGCTTTTCTTCTTTCATATATTCATCTACAAAATTAAAAAATTGATTCCTATAATAAATTCCAAAATCACGAATTACTACATCATTAAAATTAGAATTGAAAATTGTAAAAGAAATCATTTCTTTTTCAAGAACTGAATCATAGCTTAATTTAATCATCATCTTTAAAGAAGAATTCACAGTTAAACGAGAAATTTTCTTAACTTTAATAAAATTAAGAACTGCGAGAATTAAATTTATAATTAATATTGCCGAAGCAATGCATATAATCAACCAAAAGTACCATTCCATTTTGTGTTAAGCCCTTCCATTAAATTATTATAATGTTTTTTAGATTTCTTCTCAACCTTTATTTAAACTAAAATGCTTTTTCATTGTTGTTTTAAAAAAGATACTTTATAATTGAGAAAGAGGTAAATATGAAATTAGTTGCATGGAATATTAATGGTATTAGAGCTGTTTTAGGTAAAGGTTTTGCAGAATCTTTTTCTTTACTTAATCCAGACATTATATCTCTTGATGAAATAAAACTTAGCGAAGGAATTTCTTTTCCTTTTATTCCCGAAGGTTATCATACATTTTATACAATTAGCAAAGTTAAAAAAGGTTATTCTGGCGTTGCTGTTTTTTCAAAATTAGAACCAATAAATGTCTCCTATGGTTTAGAAAATGGAGAATATGATGAAGAAGGTAGAATAATCACATTGGAATATTCTAATTTCTTTTATGTAGCTGTCTATTCTCCTAATTCTCAAGAAACTTTAGCTCGACTTCCTTTTAGAGTTGAATATGAAAATAAGCTTAAAAATTATCTTATTAATTTAGATAAAATTAAGCCAGTGATTTTAGGCGGTGATTTAAATGTCGCTCATCAGCCTATAGATTTAAAAAATGATAAGGCCAATGAAGGATGTTCTGGCTATACCAAAGAAGAAAGAGATTGTTTCTCTGCTCTTCTAAATAGTGGTTTTATCGATTCCTTCCGATATAAAAATCCTGATAAAGAAGAATATAGTTGGTGGAGCTACCGCTTTAAAGCGCGAGAAAGAAACGCTGGTTGGAGAATAGACTATTTCGTAGTTTCAGAAAAAATTAAAGATAAAATTCAAGAAGCTTATATCCGTCAAGATATTCTTGGATCAGATCATTGTCCCGTTGTTTTAGAAATAAATCTTTAATGAATAAGTTCTTTTTTTCTTCTCATAATAAAATCAAAAAGGAGAAAAAATGAAAAATGTTGCTGTAGCTTTAAATGATAATCATCTTATTGCTGAATCTTTAAAAAGAACTTCTTCATTCACTATTTATGGAATAGAAGATAATAAAATAGTTGTTAAATATTTTCAAAATGTCTTAGGCATAAGTGTTGAAGATAAGATAGACTTTTTAAAAAGTAAAAAAATTGAAGTACTTTTCTTAGATGACATCTTAAACGAAGAGCTAGATTTAATGAATAATTATGGCTTAGAAATTTATATCAATGCAGAGGGAGCGGCAGATTATATAATCAATCGTTATCTTTCTGGAGACTTAGATAAAGACTACGAAGAAGATAATATAGAAACCAATAAAGAAATAATCGATGGCGATGAAAAAGAAAAAAGTGAAAAGGATATAAATCCTTTCATTATTCCCCCTACAATCAATGGAAATCTTTTTCAGCCAACAATTTTTCCTTATGAATTTGGTGAAGAATTCTATAAAGAACTTGATAATCCTAGCATTGATGAAGATGATGAATATAATGAGGATATAAATAAAAACAAATAAAAAGTTATTAAGAGATAGAAGATATATTCTATTTCTTAATAACCTTTTTTATTCACCATCAATTAATTTAACTAAGAATTCAGTTTCTGTATTTCTATCTAAACGAGGAAATAATGGAGAGCCGGTATTTGTTTGTATTCCTCCAAGTTTTCCATATTCATTTAAACTATCCATAGTTTGAAGTTCTGAAGGAATATTATAAAATTCTAAGGCAATTTGAGCTTTTTCAACCAATACTGGTTTATATAAAACACTCATTGTTCTAATTATCTCGCATAACGTATATAAAACTTCTTCCAATTCTTTTTTCTTTGATGGATCTTTTGCCAAAATCCATGGAGTTGTGGAATCTATATATTTATTTCCGAGATCGCCAATTTTAGCAACATATTGTAAAGCTTTAGTAACATTATATTTATCAAACTCAGAAAAATAACAATCTTTATCTTCTTTTAAACTAACCAAAAGTTTTTTTGTTTCATCTAAAACTGGTTCATTGTACATCGGAATAATACCTGAAGTATATTTTGACATCATACCTAAAGTACGATTAACTAAATTGCCATAATTATTTACTAAATCTGCATTTATACGATCGATGAATTGATTTGGTGTAAATGTTCCATCTTCGCCAAATTTTACTTCACTAGCATCATAATAACGTAAAGCATCAAGACCATATCTTTCGATAATTGGTTGTGGGGAAGGTGCATTTCCTAAAGACTTAGATAATTTAACACCAGATCTAGTAAGCAATAATCCGTGAATATAAACTGTATCTGGGCAACGTAAATTTAATGCAAATAATAAGATAGGCCAATATATAGTATGGAAACGATTAATTTCGCGACCAGCTAATTGTAATACTTCTGTATCTTTGCTCCAATATTTTTGGAATAAAGTATCATCCTCAGAAAGATATCCAAGAGCAGAAAGATAATTTAACAGAGCATCAATCCAAACATATACGACATGTTTAGGATCACTTTTTACTGGAACACCCCAAGAAAAAGAAGTTCTAGTAATACATAAATCCTCAAGACCAGGTTTAATAAAAGTATTTATCATTTCTTCTAATTTTCCACCTGGAACAAAATTAGGATGTTCTTCATAAAATTTTAAAAGTTGAGGTACATATTTTTTTACATTTAAAAAGTAAGATTCTTCTTCATCTTTATGAACAGGACGATGACAATCTGGACAAAGATGTTCTTCACCAACTTGAGTTTCTGTCCAAAAGCTTTCACAAGGAGTACAATACCATCCACTATAAGTTGATTTATAAATATCACCTTGAGCTAATAATCTTTCAAAAACTTTTTGTACGCATTCTTCATGTTTCTTACTAGAAGTTCTAATAAATTGATCATATTTTATTTTCAAATCTTTCCAATTAGCTTTGAAAGAATCAGAAATTTTATCAACATATTCTTGCGGGGATAAATTTTCAGCTTTAGCTTTTTCTGCTATTTTTTGTCCATGCTCATCAGCACCAGTTAAAAAATAAACATCATATCCACAATCTTTTTTATATCTAGCAATAATATCTGCCATAATGGAACAATATGCATGGCCGATATGAATACGACCAGAAGCATAATAAATTGGTGTTGTAATATAAAAAGTTCTTTTCATAAATCTCCTAAAAACGAATTGCTATTCGCGCAATCTAGTATAACATATTAAAATTAATTTTAATAATCATAATATTCAATAGTAAAAAAATAGCATCAAAAAAGCCTTAGATAACTAAGGCAATTTAGTTTATTTAGATTCAGTGTTATCTTTATTGAAACCGTATCTCTTATTGAAACGATCAATATTACCATCACTAGCAACAAAGCCAGCTTTTCCAGTGTAGAAGGAATGGCACTTAGAGCATGTATCAACTCTGATTTCTTTAAGAGTGGATCCTGTTTCAAAAGTATTTCCGCATGTAACACAAGTGACTTTAGCGCGATGATATTCTGGGTGAATGCCTTTTTTCATAATATCTCTCCTTAATAATTAATCCGTATTTAAACGTACTAATAAATAATAACAAACTTTTTTAATTAATTCAAGTGTTTTTTATTTATGATAATAGCGTCCTTCTTAATTATAGATTTTTACTTTTATATAATTCAATAAAATAAGGAATTATTTTTAAATAATATATCCGCTTTCATATTTTTATACTTTAAAAATTGTGAATTTTTTTATAAGATAATATAGGGCTTTTGTTGTGAATCATAAATCCAGAATTGAAGAATACAAAAAATTACGCGAAGAAATCGAAAATATCGATGTCTATAGTTTCGATGACCCCCAAAAATATCCAATTAAAAAGAATGAAAATATCGTTGAAATTCATGATTTAGACGAGAAAGATGAATATCCCGAAGAAAAAAAGATTGAAAAAGACCATATTAAAAAAAACACGCTGTCTCTTTCAATAGATGAACTCATCCGTCGTCATGAAGCTTATACAGAAACTTTACAAAAAGAAGAGATAGAAAAAAAATTAAAAGAAAATAAAGAAAGAAAAAAACTAAATAATAAATTCAATATTAGTTTAAGAACTTTTGTTTGGGCTTTTTGTATAATTATTGTTGTTGTTATTATTATAATTGTCGGATTAGTTATCGGAGGAGTATTATGAAAAAATTAGTCGTTGCAATAGATGGTCCTGCTGCCGCTGGAAAATCAACAGTTGCCAAAATGGTAGCAAAAAAAATTGGAGCAACTTATATTGATACTGGGGCTATGTATAGAGCTGTGACATACTTTGCTCTCTCCCAAAATATTGATCCGAAAGATGAAAGTGCTGTAGTTTCTCTTCTTCCTAAATTAAAATTAGATATTAAAGAAGATGAAAGAATTTTTTTAAATGGTACTGATGTAACAAAACAAATACGAAGTATTGAAGTAAATGATAATGTTTCTTATGTTGCTTCGTATAAAGATATTCGTTTGGCTTTAGTCGACATACAAAGAAAAATGTCTGAATCAATTTCTGTCGTAATGGATGGAAGAGATATCGGTACATATGTTCTCCCTAATGCTGATATTAAAATATTTCAAGTAGCATCTGTCGGAACTAGAGCTTTACGGAGATATAAAGAAAACATTAGCAAAGGAATTCAATGTGAATTAGAAGATATTGAAATTGGCTTGAAAAAAAGAGACCATATAGATTCAACAAGAACATTTGCTCCGCTTAAACCAGCTGACGATTCAATTATTTTAGATACATCAAATTTAAGTATCGAAGAAGCCGTTGATGCTGTTATTGAAATTATAAAAAAGAAAGGATATGAGGTTAAAAATGGATAATTCAAAAATTCGTGGAAAAGTAGCTTTAGTTGGTGCTCCTAGCACTGGAAAATCTACACTATTTAACCGTATTATCGGAGAAAGAAGAAGCATAGTTTCAGATGAATATGGCATAACTAGAGATAGAATATATTCAGAAACAGAATGGCTTGGACAACGATTTATCTTAATTGATACAGGAGGTATTGAAAAAAATGATGCTCCTTTTCAAAAAGAAATTAAAGCACAGGTAGAACTAGCAATAGATGAAGCTGATTTAGTTATATTTTTAACCGATGGAAAAGTTGGAATAACCAGCAATGATGAATATGTTGTTAAAGAATTAAGAAAAGCTCATAAGCCTTTAATTTTAGCTGTAAATAAAATTGATGAAGTCGAAAAATTACACAATGCCTACGATTTCTATAGTTTAGGTGTCTCAGAAGTTATTCCAATTTCAGCTGCTCACGGTGTTGGAATTGGCGACCTTTTAGATAAAATTATTGAACTGCTTCCTGAAGAAAAAGAGATTCAAACTTATCCAGGAACAATTACATTCGCCCTTATCGGACGTCCTAACGTTGGCAAATCTTCTTTATATAACGCAATTATAGGTGAAAAAAGAACCATTGTTTCTCCTATTGCTGGAACAACAAGAGATGCTATAGATACAGCTTTTAAAAGAGATGAAACAAATTATATCATGATTGATACTGCAGGATTAAAACGGCGTGGAAAAATTTATGAAGCAATTGATAAATTTGCAGCTATCCGTTCTTACGATGCCGTTAAAAGAGCTGAAATCGTCTTACTAGTTGTTGATGCCAGTGAAGGAATTGTCGAGCAAGATAAACATGTTGTTTCACTAGCAATAGAAGAAAAAAAGCCTGTAATCATTGTTGTCAACAAGTGGGATTTACATACGCATAATCAAGATGATCAAATAAAATTTACTATTGAAATAAAAGCATTATTTAAATTTTTAGACTATGCTCCTGTTGTTTACGTCTCAGCTTTACAAAGAAAAAATTTAAATGCCATTTTTAAAGAAATAGATAAATGCTACGAAGATTATAATAAAAGAGTGCCTACTTCTATTTTGAACGATATTATTCTCGAAGCCCAAATTAGAAATCAAGCTCCTGACTTCAATGGTGGAAGATTAAAAATTAATTATTGCTCACAAGTTAAATCCTGTCCTCCTACCTTTGTCTTATTTGTCAACAATCCTAGATTCATGCACTTTTCTTATGAAAGATACATCGAAAATACTATTCGTGAAACTTTTGACATAAAAAATACACCAATTTCTATTATTTGCCGTGCAAAAAGAAAGGAAATATAAATGAAATTTGCTGTTTTAGGTAATGGTGCCTGGGGAACTGCATTAGCCCGTTTATTATATTTAAACCATCAAGAAGTCATCCTTTGGGGAATAGATAAAAATCTTAGTGATGATATAAATAATAATCATAAACTTACCAAATATTTTCAAGACTCTGTCATTTTGCCTGAAAAATTAAAGTCTACAACAAATTTAAATGAAGCCGTTAAAAATGCTGATGCATTAGTTTTTACTATTCCTACTTTTGCTGTAAGAAACGTTGCTTCTGAAGCTCAAAAATATATTTCAAAAAAAGTGCATATTGTAACAGGAGCTAAAGGATTTGAACCAGTTACACTCAAAAGAATGAGTGAAGTTTTAAGAGAAGAGATTACAGAAGAAAAAAGATATGAAATTGTTTCACTCATCGGACCTAGCCATGCAGAAGAAGTTATTAAGGATATGTTAACCGCTGTAACATCTACTTGCGTAGATTTAAACGAAGCTAAACTAATTCAACAAATTTTTTCTAACAAATTTTTCCGTGTATATACAAACACCGATGAAATTGGTGCTGAATATTGTGCCGCTATAAAAAATACCATTGCCATAGCATCCGGAATTCTTGAAGGACTTAACTATGGCGATAATGCTAGAGCAGCTCTAGTTACAAGAAGCTTAGCAGAACTTTATAGATTAGTAACAAAAATTGGTGGAAAATTTGAAACACTTTCTGGATTAGCTGGATTAGGTGATTTAATGGTAACTTGTAATTCTTACCATTCTAGAAATTTTCAAGTAGGTTTAGCAATTGGCAAAGCTAATGAAGCAAAGACTTATCTTTCTCATAATACTTTAACTGCCGAAGGTATAAAAACTGCTGAATCATTATATTTTTTAGCTAAAAAATATAATATCGAAATGCCTATATGCCATGCTGTATACGAAGTATTATATCTTGATAAAAAACCATCAGATTTAATTGATGAATTGATGGGAAGACCTTTAAAATCAGAAAAATAAATCACCATTTTCGCCCATCTTTCATATAGTAAGTGGGTGATAAAATGAAAGAAAACATATTTGATCGAGTTGAGAAAAAAACAAAAGTAAAAAAAGAAGACATTTTAAAATTAGCAAAAAAAATATCTGGTCAAGATTTATCTGATGAAGATAATTTAAGAACATTAATTAAAGATGTTGCCAAGCTAGCAGGAAAAGAAGTATCAAAAGAAAAAGAAGAAAAAATAATTTCTGCTGTAAAAAAAGACAAAATTCCAAAGAAAATGGACGATTTGATATAGCATATTTATAAATTCTTTCTCATATCTTTTAGAGGAATATGAGGAGGAATATGAACTTTTTAGAGATCATGAGCGATATTGCTCATAGAAATAACGGCGATTGCTATATAGGTGTTGTAGGGCCTGTCAGAGTAGGAAAAAGCACTTTTATTAAGCGCTTTATGGAAAAAGCAGTCATTCCATATATAACTGATGAAGACGACAAAAAGCGCGCAGAAGACGAATTACCTATTTCTGGAAGTGGAAAAACTATTACAACTGGTGAACCTAAATTTGTTCCAGCAAACGCAATAGCTATTAAAGCTGGAGATGATTATACAATTAATGTACGCTTAATTGATTGTGTAGGTTATATCGTTGAAGATAGTTTAGGTTACTTAGAAAATGGAAAAATGCGTCTTGTAAAAACACCTTGGTTTACTGAAGAGCTTCCTTTTGATGAAGCCGCTAAAATAGGGACAGAAAAAGTTATCAAAGAACATTCAACCATAGGAATAATGATTACAACTGATGGTTCATTTGGAGATATTAAAAGAGAAAGCTTCATATCAGCTGAAGAAAAAACAGTAGAAGAACTTAAAATCACTGGTAAACCATTTGTTATAATTTTAAATTCTTCTTTACCAGGTGATGAAAATACAATTGCATTAAGACAAAATCTTGAAAAAAAATATCAAGTTCCAGTAATTTTGAAAGATGTTTCAAATATGGAAGAAAAAGATGCTACAGACATTTTAAAGACTGCATTAGAAGAATTTCCAATTACTTCTATTGCCTTATCTTTACCTACATGGGTAGCAAATCTTTCAGATGACCACTACATAAAAAAATCATTAAATCAAACTGTAGAAGATAAAATTAAAGAAGCCGGAAAAATTAAAGATATAAATTCTCTTTTACCAGTATTAAAAGAAAATGAATTTGCCGATGATGTTTCATTAACTGATGTCGATTTAAAAACAGGAATTATTACTATAACAATTGATGTGAATCAAGATTTATATGATAAAGTTTTAAGTGAATTAGTCGGTTGTGAAATACAAGATAAAGATGAATTAATTAAAAAGATATCAGAATTGACAATGATGAAAAAAGAATATGAAGTCATTGGCAATGCTCTTTCAATGGCAATGTCTACTGGATATGGAGTTTCATCTCCCAAAGCCGAAAATTGCAAATTGAATAAACCAGAAATTTTCAAAACAGGAAATAGATACGGAATTAAAATATCTAGTACTGCCCCTACTTATCATATTTTACGTGTAGATAGTCAGCAATCATTTGAACCAATACTCGGAAATAAAGAACAAGCAGAATATTTCTTAAAAACACTAGAAGAAGCTTATAATGAAGATCCTCAATCTTTACTTGAAAAAGAACTATTTGGACAAAAAATAAAAGATATAATTTCTAGCACCCTATTAATTAAAGTTAATTCCTTACCAGAACCATTGAAAATAAAACTTCAAAGTATTATCAAAGCCCTAACTGATAAAGGAAAAAACAATCTTATTGCTTTCGTATTCTAAGCTGCTTTTGCAGCTTTTTTATTGTTACAAAACATTCAAAAAGTAAAGCTAAGTATTGCAATAAAAGCGCTTTTATGGTATTAATTTATTATCAAGGAGATACATTTATATGAATACAAATGAATTCGTTGACGCTGTTGCTACAGAAGCTAGATTAACAAAAACACAAGCTCGCGAAGTTATCGATGCTGTATTTACAGCCGTAACAAAAGGTCTTGTTGCAGGCGAAAAAATCAATGTTTCTGGATTTGGCACTTTTGAAGTTAAAGACAAACCTGCTCGCATGGGTATAAATCCTTCTACTGGCGAAAAAATTGAAATCGATGCAAGAAAAGCTGTTTCATTCAAACCAGCAAAGAATTTAAAAGAATTAATTAAATAGTTTATTATCCATCCCTCTTTTTAAAACTCCCTCTTTCTCTTGGGAGTTTTTATTTGCCTATTTTTATCATATCATTTAATATGAAAAAAATAATATTAATAGGATCAACAGGAAAAATGGGTCAAATGATAAAAAAATACCTTCCTAAAAGCATTCACATTATTGACGAAATAAATAGTGAGCAACAAAAAATCTCAAATATTTTTTGTGATGCTGCCATTGATTTTTCTAATCCAATAGCAACAAATAAATATGCACCAATATTTATATCAAATAAGATTCCATATATTTGTGGGACGACTGGTCTTACAAAAAATACTATAGATTTACTAAAAAAATTGACACAATACCATCAAACTCACTTTACTCTTCTTCCTTCATTCGATCCTGAATTTTATAAAATTTGTGATTTTATAAAAACAATAAATTGCAAAAAAATAATTATTGAAGAATTTCATAATAAAACAAAAAAAGATATTCCTTCAGGATGTGCTGCTTATATTAAAAAAATATACTCATATATTCCAGTTACAATAATTTCCAATCGTCAAGATATTAAATTCTTTCGGCATATAATTACTTTAATACTAGATAACAAAAGGATTTCAATAAATTATGAAGTTTTTGATAGAAAAATATATATTGCTGGAATTTTAAAAGCCTTAGAAAAAATATCTTTTAATGGCTTTGTTGAAAGGTTATAATAAAATCATGTTTGAGGATATATTTAAATTTATTAATAATACTTTTCCATATGGAGAATTTTATATTGTCGGCGGAGCCACTAGAGATTTTCTTTTAAAAAAACAAGATATACATGATATAGATATCGCAACTTCATTAACATCTGCAGAAATAAAAGAATATCTCAAAGATGCTAACTATCGGTTCGAAAACTTGGGAATTGTTAACTATTCTTTATATAAATACCATATAACATTTGCTACAATGAGAAAAGAAAATGATTATCTTGATTTTAGACATCCTTCTAAAATTGAATTCATTACTTCTCCATTAATAGATAGCTATCGCAGAGATTTTACAATTAATGCTATATATTTTGATAAAAATGGTAATATTTTTGACCCTCAAAACGGAGTTTTAGATTTAAATAATCATTTAATTAGAATAATTGGCAATCCACAAACAAGAATTAAAGAAGACCCTTTGAGAATTATTAGAGCATATAGATTTAAAAACGATTTAAATTTTGAAATCGAATCAACATTATTTAAAGCAATATGCGATAATAAAAAAGAGATTCAAAAATTATCAAAAGGAAAAATAGAAGAAGAAAAACACAAATGCAAAATTCCTTTTTCTAAAGATATACTAATTTTTCTAAATATTTAAGAGGTTAAAATGGATTTTATATTAGAAGACATAGATTGGCGAAAAATATTAATTCGCCGTTATAAAAACTATCATTTAAATGAGAACGATCTTGCTGTTATTCTCTTAATTAATGAACTAAATAGAGGGGTTCCTCATCTCATTAGTCCAGAAGAAATTGTTCCATATACAACGATGAACGCTGAACAAATTGAACAGATAATGAGCAAATTACTCAAAGCAGGATACGCATCTATTGAAGGTGTCTCTTTTTCTGTTAATGCAATTAAGAAAAAAATATTTGATGATACTGTTAAAGAAGCTTCTTTAGCAAAAGATGAAATACAAGATAAAACACAATTTGAAGAAATATATCATCGACTTGAAGTAATCTTAAAAAGACAAATTACCGCTTTAGAATATGACGTTGTAACATCTTGGTCACAGCAAAATATGTCTCTGGAACAATTAAATGATATTATCAATACTTTAAAAACTACAAGAAAAAAATTATCGATTGCAATAATAGATAAAGAATTTCAAACAAGAAGAAACAATGCAATTAAAATAAAAAATGATCCAAAAGCTGAAAAAATACTAGGTGTTGATTTATATAATAAAAATGAATAAAACTGAAAAATTAAAACTAGTGCAAATAGAACTAAACGATCTTTATGGTGAAACAAAATGCTTTTTAAATTATAACAAAGATTATGAATTGCTTTTTGCTATAATGTTATCTGCGCAAACAACAGATAAATCAGTAAATAATGTTACATCTATTCTATTTGAAAAATATAAGTCACTAGAAGAATTTAGCAAAGCTGATATAAATGAATTAATAACCTATTTAATGCCTTTAGGCCTAGCAAAAAATAAAGCAAAACACCTTTTGAAAACAGCGAATATTCTCCATAATGACTTTAATGATATAATTCCTAAAAATAGAGAAGAACTAATGAATTTGCCTGGTGTTGGATATAAAACAGCAACGGTATTTTTAGCCGAATTATATAACTATCCATCAATTCCAGTAGATACACACATAAAAAGAGTCATTTCAAAATTAAATATTTTTCCAAAAGTTAACGATCCAACAAAAATATCACAAAATCTAGATAAATATTATAAAGAAAATAATCATATAAATTTTCATCGCCAATTAATATTATTTGGCAGAAATATTTGCACTGCTAGAAATCCAAAATGCAATATATGTCCTTTTTCAAAAAATTTATGTAAACAAAAAAACTAGGTGTGACATCAAGTTCTTATATACATATAAGAACTTTTTTTCTACCCTAGTTTTAAATATCTTGGCGATAATTATCAAATAATGAAGTAGCTATATAATCATAGTTAATTCTGTTGAAATCATCCTCGTCCATTGCAGCTATTGCAAATAAATAGCTAGCCATTTTTTTAGAATCTTCTTTAATAAAAGTGACTTCTGAACCCACATTACATTCTCTATTAATAATGTAAAATTTTGAGCCAACTTGGACGAGAGATTTATGATTACGGCATTCAATAACTTTGCCATGTAACTTTTTTATAAAATTCATAGTCTTCTCCTTTCCAACTTTATAGAGTATATCATAAAAATTTTAAAATGCAAGCAAAATTCTTATTTTTTTAAAAAAGTTATTTTTTTAATTATATAATTATTTTTCTTGTTTTTTTAATTTATATATTATAAAAGCCGTGGTTTCCCACGGCTAATTTAACCTAATTTAAATAATTTATATTATTCAGCAGTATAGTAAATAACAAACGATGTGAAACGGCTTTGAGCACCAGTATTATTAAATGTAACAGAAGAAACACTCTCATTGAAAGTTACATCAAAACCAGGTTGTTTATTTTGTTCTCCTATTGTATAAAGATCACTAGTCAATTCAGCTCCAGATGTAGTTTTACCAGAACCTACTTCAAGAATACCTTTAATATTAGAGCCTGGAGCATATTGAAATTCAATCTTTGAAATTTTATATGAAGCATCTTTTGCAGTAAATGTTAATGTATGACCCAAATAAATTCTTACTTCAGACTTATTATTTAAAGGTGCGTTTTTACTTGTGCCTTGTAAATTAATAATATCAAATTTTTCATCTCCGAAATTAAATCCATTATCAATTGCAACACCACTACCATTTGTATAAGTAATAGTATCAGTTAAAACATCACCAGCTTCAGCTTTTTTAACTGTTACTGTTATTGTATCAGTAACAACAGCGTCAGAAGAATTTTTACCTACTGTTGTAACAGTAATAACTGCAGTACCAACTGCAACACCAACTACTTTACCATTTTCAACTGTTGCAAATTCTTCATGATCAGAGGACCATGTAACATTTTGATCAGCTGTTGCAGGTAAAACAGAAGCGGTTAATTGAAGACTTTGTCCAACAGAAAGTTCAACACTATCTTCACCAGCAATTGTTACAGATTCAACAGCATCATAACCAACTTCTTCAGCTTTAGTTAAATAAACATTACCATATTTACTACTGGAAACATCAACAATATAACCAGTAAAATTATATCTCTTTCCATTTTCAAGAGTTGCAGCAAGGGCGCCTGTAACACTAGTTAAACTAAATTGATTAGAACTTCCTGGAACAATAATATTATAATATGTAACTCCCTTAGTATTAGTTGTAACAGATAATGTACCAACAAATGAAATTAAATCCATTCCTCTTTCTGCATCAGTAGTAGCAATGAAAGCATCTAATTCAGTAGCTGTCCAAGTAGCAGCTGTATCTTCAATAACTGGAGCAGTATCAGTTAAAGCTACAATTTCTGCAGTGGCATCAAATTGATTATTACCATTTCTAGCAACTAATGTACCAGTAACTTTAAGATATTGACCAACTTGATATTCATGAGCAGCATTTAACCATATAACAATGTTATCATCTTTGCCAGTTCCTTCAGAAATCAATAAAGATTTTGCAGTAACAGCAGTAACAACACCTTTAACTTCAACTTTTTTGCCTGTATATTCTGCAGTTTGAGCTGTAGAAATAGAAACAGCTTCGGCTTCAGATGGAACATCAGGTTGATCTGGTTCTTCAGTATCATCGCCTAATACAATACCATTAAATTCAATTTTTTCATTAAAATTAAGTCTGAATCCAATCATTGTAATTGAATCACCAACTTTTAAGTCTTTAGTTACAGCACTTGTTAAGAAATCTTGAGCATTGGAATACTTCCATTCACCATTGGTATTATCAACGCTTAATGATGTTTTAGCACCACTAGCACCATAAACTAAAATATCTTCACCAGAATCATCAGTAAGGTAGAAGTTACCATATTTAGTACCATCAGTTCTATCATCATATTGCCATGATTTAATAGTACCAGTAACTTTATAAAGTTCTTTTGTATTTGGCTCAGTAGCATTTAATTCAGCAACTGTCTTTGTTGCGTTATAAACTGGTTTATCATCAACTGAAAGAATTAAAGCATTAACTTCTTTTGTAGTATTATAGTCTGCGCGTTTAGCAACAAAACTAAGTTTTGTACCAACTTTAATATCTTTTGTTTGTTCGTTTGTCTTAAAATCAGACATAGCTGCAAGAGTATATTTTTCACTTGCTAAATCATAAGTTAAGGCACCAGCATTTACTGCGCAGTTATAAACTAAATATTCTGTATTAGTTGTACCATCGGTTACATAAAAACGGCCTTGGTTACCAAATCCGTCATCATAATAAGCTCTTGAAACAACACCACTTGTAACATAAGCTGTTTTACCGACACTATCATCTGCAGCAAAAATTTCTTCCAATTTTGCAACTTTTCTTGCTGGTTCAGCTTTTGATGCTAAGATTTCAAGATTTACAGAATCACTGGTTCCTTTATATGTAACAGTAAGAGTAACAGAACCTGCACCAACAGCAGAAAGAATCTTACCATTAACTAAGAGAGCTTCAGTATTAGAAGAAGAAATTACTAAATCACCAGATGAAATTAATGCATTGAGATTAAAATCAACACTTGAGCCATTTTCATAAATAGCAATTTCAAGTCTTCTATCAGCTTCACTTGCATGCCATTCAGCTTGTAATTCTTCCTTATTTGCAATAGAAATTGTTACAACAACTGGAGTAGTACTAGATGGAGTAGTAGAACTAGGATTTGTAGAAATAGATGGAGTAACAGTTGAAGATGATGGAGTAGTAGAAGATGAGGATGGTGTCTTGTTACAAGAAGCACTAACACCAACTGTAAGCAAGCTAACTAATGTGAATAATAATAAATTTCTCTTTTTCATTAATCCCTCCTTATTCACTTTTATATATTACCGTGTAACGGATAATATCACTATTGTACGAAAGTTCCGTTTTGGATATCTTTCAAAACTGCTGTATATTTATTTTTTTTGGTCAATCCTAAAATAACTTTGACTACACCAAAACAAATAAATACTATAGAAATAACTAAGGTAACTACAAAAACCCAGAATTCAATACAATTTGTACTCAATTGGAAATTATTAGCTGCCTTTCTTGATAATCTAAAAAATATAAATGAAATAATTAAAATAATACCACCAACACAATTGAAAACCATTCCATTAGCAAAAGAATTATTACCTCTTTGAATTTCAGCATGAGATGCTCTAGCCAATGCCTTAACATCTTCTTCATCAAGATCAGAATGGACTAATCTTTGACAACGAGGGCAAACATATTCAACCTTTGTTTCAGAATCACATTTACCATCAGCAATTTCAAAAGAAGATTTTGATTTTTCAATCTTTTCTTCGTTAATTTCTTTTCCACAGTGTGTGCAAAACATATTTTATTATCCTTTCAAACAATTAATTAGCAGAATCAGCTGCTACTACAGGCAAATCAGAATTAGATGTAGGAATAATTTGCCAACGTCTATTTCCACTTGTTGTATCATGATAACTATAAACACCAGAGACATAGAATGATTTTCCAACAAAATCAGTATCGCTGGACCATGGTTTTAAAGCAGAATCATTTTCGTAATACATAAATGTAATATAAACATCAAATGGAGCATTAAAATACAAAGTAATTTCTGATTCACTAGAAACATAAGCACGAGTTACTTTTAAGGCTTCTTTGATTGAAACACGGCAATAGAGAACATCAGTACTTGCAGATATTAAATCTGCTGCCTTATCAAATTCATGTGTATATAAAGCATATTCTGTTGCAGCTGTTTCTTCAGCCTTTAAAATTACTTTAGAAGCTTTAGGATCTGTTGATGTAGTTCTAGATGGGAAATATGTATCTGTAATTTGGAAACCAAATTTACTATCTTGACATAAACCACGAATTTCGACAAATGCACCAATAGTGGTATAGCGACTATTAATAGAACTCATTCCAACAAAGACATTAATTCCAGCATATTCACCTTCTTCTGGAAGTGTAATTGTATCACTATGGAAATTATCACTATTATAATAACTTTGAATATATAATATATGATCTGAGAATCCAGCAACTGTACCACGGACAATAACTCTTTTGTTATTATATTTATTTTGATAAGTAGAATCAGCTAAGTTCTTTTCAATTTCACGTTTAATTTCAATGAGTGTTGTCATTTCATAATCACCTTTTGGGTAATCAGGATCTTCTTCATCAGAGAAAAGATGGAGCTTTTCTTTTCTTGCTTGAGCTTCTGCAGCAAAGAAAAGATCTTCATAAGAAGGCATATTATTAACATTTTTTGTATATGAATATCCTTCTTGAACTAACCAAAGATTCAATAATGTTAAAGTTTCGAATGGAGCATTCTTTTCTGTTAAATTAACCCAAACTAAAGCTAAATATCTTGAACCTGTACTATCAAATGATGGAACACCATAAGTTTCTTGAGCAGCAGTAATTACTATTGTTCCATTTTTATTTGCTTCATTTAATTTATCTTCGGTGAAATCACTCGCAGCATGTCCCCAAGGCTCAACACTACCTGTGCTTTCTGGAGTATCAACACCATAAAAACGTGTTTTAATTAAATTTGTCTTACTTGTATCAGTAAGTTCATAAAAATGTGCAGTATCACCATCAATTGCAAAAGCTAAAGAAACTTGAGCAACACCATCAGTCATGAAAGAGCGATCAGTATAATCTAATTTTAATTTAGCACCTTCTTGATTTATATAATCAACATGTGTTGAAGAAGAAGTTAATGATGAAGATGAACTACTAGAAGATGGTGTACTAATTGATGATGAACTTGAACTAGATGGAGATGTAGTTGTAGTTGAAGATGAAGAGGAAGATTCATTATTACTACTATTATTTGAACAACTTGCAACACCTAAAGTCATCGCTCCAAGAATTGCAATAGTCAAAGCTTTAAATATTTTTTTCATTAATTACGCCTCATTTACATATTAACTTTAATTTGATTTACTGCACTATCAAAAGCAGCATCAATAGTTTTACTATTAAGGAAAACTTGAGCTAAAATACCACCAACTTCATCACGGGCCTTAGAGCTTCCTTTAAAGACAGGATTATTAAAATAATGTCCACTAATTTGGTTAACAACTAATGATGCACTTAAAGATAAAACTTCAGTTGTATCTTCCAAATATTCTTTATAATATTCATCTTCATAGCAACTTTGACGAACTGGAATATAACCGCCAGAAACATCTGTAAATGAAATATTAACTTGAGTAGAAGTTATGTATTTTATAAATTTCCAAGAATATAAAGCTTCTAAAGCTTTTTGTGAATCAGATTCTTGTAAATTATTTAATACAGCTAAAGTAGGACCTTGAGAAACATATTCTGCTTCACTAACTTTATCTTTACTACATCTTGGTGGGACTTTACAAATACCTACTTCAAAAGAATATCCTGTAGGCAAATTATAGCTTGCACCACCAGAAGAGCCTATTGAAAAGACCGCTTGTCCATTAGTAAATAGATTACTACCATATTCATTAATTGTCCCTTTAGTAGTAAATAAGCCTTTATCATAATCCTCTTTTAAATCTCTAACCATATCTTTTGCAGCATCAGAATCGAAATCTAAAACTCCTTTTCCGTTGCTATCAAGTGAAAGGAAAGAATTTCCTGATTGTATAAGTTGAGAAATAAACATATTAGAATCACTATCATATACTGCTGGATAAAATCTTCCAGTAGCAAAATCAGATTCATGATTTTTAATTATTTGACATAAGTCCATAAATTCATCCCAATTGAGATTATTTAAATATTCTTCATAATCTCCAATTGAGCTGCCTGTATCTTGTTCATAAAAGTTAAAAATTTGTTGCATATAACGCTTATTATAAAACATTACTTCTGTAGATTTCATAAATGGGAAAGAATATGTTCCTTCTTGAGAATAATGTCTTCCTTCATCTAAGAAAGCTGGAACAAAATCATCAGCGCCTAAATCATCACCAAGATATAAATCTTTTCCTAAACCATAAGTATCATTGGTAATATAGTCATCTAAATTAACAACAAATTGGTGATCTGCGTCACCTGATTCGAGATAATTTGCAACATGATCTGGATAAGCAACTGTAATATTTGGAGCATCTGCTGTAGCTAAAGCTTTAGTTATTTTAGATTCCAAATCATCGTAGCTTCCTTGATAGGAAGCTGTAATATTGACATCTACTCCTTCATTCTCTTTAACTAATTTTGTAAAAGAATCAATTTGTTTTGAAAGTTCTTCTTGAATTGATTTTCCAAAAGTATGCCAGAAACTTAACTCAATAGTTCCCTTAGGATTATTTGTCGAATCATTTTTCGAAGAATTTGAAGAAGACGATGATGTTATTGGCTTAGATGAACTAGATGATGTATTATTTGAATTACAAGAAGATAGTCCGCCTAAAAGAGAAGCGACTCCAACTAATGATAATAAAATTTTATTTACTTTTTTCATTTTTCCCTCCTAGGCGGACAACTTCATTTGTCGTCCGCCATAACGAACGTATATTTAATTTATATTATTTATTTAATAGCAAGTTTAGCTGTATTTTCGGCATCAGCAAATTTTCCATCAATATAGGAATCTAATTCACTGCCTGTTAAAGACCAGCTATCTTTAATCAAGCATTGTGTGACTAAACCACCTACTGCAGAACGAGTTGCAGAAGAACCAATAAATACTGGTGATGTAAATGTATCAGTTAAAACTTCAGCACATGCAGAATATGCTTTAGCTTTAAGACGATCTACTGTTCTAGGAGCACATGCAGTATAATCACATGCATCAATATATTCTTGATCTTCATAAGAAGATTTTCTAACTGGCATATATCCACTTTCAAGAGCCCAGTCAAGAGCATTATCTTCACTTGTTAAAGTTTTCCAAAGTAACCAAGCAGCTGTTTTTTGAGCGAGATTATTATGATCAAGGACAGCCATAGAAGGACCTTGAAGAATAACTTTTGGATCTTTTCCTTCAGCATGTGGGATTCTTGCTGTACCAATGTTCATTGGATTAGTATCAGAGAATTGATATTTAACACCACCTGTAGAACCAATAGAGAAAACACATTTTCCTTCTGTAAATACTGTATTTACATAGTTGCCATTGTTTGTACCTTTTGTGAAAATATACTTTTTAGTTGCTGCATTATGGAATGTTGTCATCAATGCTTTCATTTCTGGGTTATTGAAATCGACAGAACCTTTACCAGTAACTTGGTTAACTGAAGTATAGTTATAGCCATATTGTTCAGCTAAAGTAATGAATAAGTTATCATCAGAGTCATATCCAAGAATACCACCAGTTTCTGGATCATATAAAGAATTGTTATTTGCAATATTATATTTTTCAAGTGCTGGGCAAAGTTTATTAAATAATTCTTCCCAAGTTAAGCTATTTAAATAATCAGCATCTAATGCATTGCCATTATTAATTGTTGCATCATAAGCACTTAAATCAACACCAATAAGAGTTTCATTATAGAACATTAATTCAGTAGATTTGCACCATGGAACTGAATACATACCAGTTTGAGTATAATTCGTACCTTCTGACATAAAGGAATCAACATAGTCATTGGCATCTTCTTCAGTTAATCCAACATAATCATTTAAAATGAAAGCTGATAAATCAACTGCTTTACCATAATCAAGATAATCAGCAACATGGTCAGGATATGCAACTACTAAATCAGGATAGTTATTTGAAGAGAAACCTGTAACTACTTTATTTTCCAAATCAGAATAGCTACCAGAAACATATTCATTTGTAACAGTAACGTTTGGTTGTGCACTCTTAAATTCTTCAATATATTTTTCTAAAGCAGGTTGGGTTGCCTTACCTGTTGTAGACCATAATGTAACAGTTGTTGGAACAGTAATTACTCCATTTTCATCAACAACAGAACTTAAATCAAGACCACCATTATCACCACTGCTTGAAGAGCTGGAAGATGTTGGCTTAGTTGTTGAAGAAGTAGAAGGTGTTGTACTACTTGTTGATGGTTTAGAAGCTGAAGATGAAGAAGATGAATTATTGCCACAAGATGCAACTAAAGCAGTAGTAGCAAGTAATGGAAGTAGTGTTAATACTTTCTTTAATTTCATATAATAAGATTTCCCTCCTTTTCTTAATTATACAAATATATTTTAACAGTTTTCACTGATAAAATTAACCTTTAATACCGGCGCGACCAACGCCTCTCATAATATATTTACGGAAAAAGACAAATAATAAGAACAATGGAACAGTAACTAAAACTGTTGCTGCCATTTGATAACCATATGATGTTTTACCAATATCTGCATCAGTAAAGCTTGATCCTCTTAAACCATTTGATATAAGACGGAAGTCATCTGAATTAGTAACCAAATTTGGCCAAACATATGAGTTCCATGTTCCCATGAATTTTAAAATAGTAATTGAAATAAGAGTAGGAGCGGCAAGCGGAACCATAACTCTCCATAAGAATTTCCAGTCTGATTTTCCATCAACTTTAGCAGCTAAATATAATTCATTTGGAATTTGCTTAAAGTTTTGTCTAAGCAAATAGATATGGAAAACAGATACTAAGAAAGGAACAATCATTGCCAAATATGCTTTAGTTAATGTTTGACCTGTTCCAATCCATCCAAATGCAGCAATGGTAATATAGTTAGAAATAACCATCATTTCACCTGGAATCATCATAGTCATTAAGAAAACTAAGAATAATGGTTCGCGGCCTTTAAATTTTAATCTAGCAAAAGCAAAGGCTGCAAAAATGGTTGTAATCAATGTACCTGCTGTAGAAAAAATTGCTACAACAATTGTATTTTTCATATATTTTAAGAAATCAAACGAATCAAATACATAGACATAGTTTGACCACATGACAATTGATGGGAAGAATGTTTGATTAATTTGTTCAACTTCAGAATTCGATTTTAAAGAAGTGATAATCATCCAATAAAATGGAAAAATAACAATTAATGCGAGAGCAATAAGTAAAATATAGACAATTGTTGTTGTAATGATATGTCCAATACGATCAGCTCTTTTTATCGTATCTACTGTTTTTCCTGAATCCGCTATAGATAATGTTACATTATTAGCTAATGATAATTCTTTAAATCTAGTATATTTTATTTTATTTTCTATAGAATGGTTAATATTTTGATTAGTACTTTCCATGATTAACCTCCCTAATAGTGAACACGTTTCTTAGAAACGTATAATTGCAACATTGTAAAGACAAGAATAATAGCGAATAAGAAAACAGCAGCTGCAGCAGCAAATGAAGTATTGGTAGCAAGATTTTGATAAATATAATAAACAATTGTGTACATATTATAAGAACCAGTTGTTGTTCCAGGATTATTAAATAAACCGACAATTGAGGAATATTCCTTAAATGCCCCAATAAAACTTGTAACTACAATATATAGAATTTGTGGAGATAAAAGTGGAATTGTAATATGCCATAAAACTTTTCTTTTTGGTGTGGAATCAATTTTAGCAGCATCATAATATTGTTTATCAATACCTTGTAAACCACTTAAGAAAATTAAAATTTTAAATGGTAATCCTGACCAAACAATATATAAGCATAATGGAATCATTGCGGTAGCTCTATCAGCACCATAAATCCAAAGTTTATCTAAATGAAAAATATAATTAATCAAACCTGTATCATCGAAGATAACAGAAAAAACCATACCAACAGCTATAGTATTTGTAACATATGGTAGGAAAAAGACTGTTTGTAAAAACTTTTGAAACCATTTAATAGAATTTAATCCGATAGAAATAAGTAAAGCTATAATTGTAGTTAATGGAACAGTAATAAAAACTATAATAAATGTATTTGGAATAGCATATCTAACAAAGTTAGTTTCTAATCCGCCACTATCTGTAGCTTTAGCGCCAAAAATAATAGCAAAATTATCCAATGTAAAGCCATCAAATGTTCCTAAAACTTGGTTATAATTTTTCATGAACGAAATTACAATTGTATCTATTAAAGGATAAATTAAGAAAATTACTAACAAGACAAGAACTGGAGCTAAATATAACCAAGCTTTCCAGTTATTTTTAGAAGAAACATCTTCAATATTTGTAATCTTATAATCCTTATTTTTATTTTTTTTAGACTTAGATACTAATCTAACAATTGTATTTTTCTCTTCGTCAAATTTATTTTCAAAGAATCTGTCTTTTTGTATATTTTCA
The DNA here is from genome assembly GCA_000433315.1 of Firmicutes bacterium CAG:345. Lineage (NCBI taxonomy): Bacteria > Bacillati > Bacillota > Firmicutes bacterium CAG:345. Next base: position 200,352 of record FR893385.1, read on the forward strand.
ATTCCTTGAAAAACATTTGTTTTATTCGGCGAAGTGTTTAATGTTTGACTATTCATTTAGCACCTCATTAATCCAAATAAATTCTATCTTCTGTTTCGGCATCAAATATATAAATTTTTGATTGTTTAATGCCTAATTTAATTTTTCCACTGAACGTTGTGCTTTCATTGCTAACAATAGCTTTAAGAGTAGGTTTAGTACAATGTTCATTTTTAGCAACAATAGAAATATCGCGTCCTAAAATTTGAATTTGATCAACATCGCATGCCAATTTAAATTCACAGCTATCAGTATTATCAGCAATAAAGCCTTCAGGACGAATTGCTACAAACAAATCCTGGTCCTTAATATCTTTTTCAGTCTTTGCAACTGCATCATCACCAATATAGACCACTTTGTCTTTGATGTAGCCTTTAAAAACATTAATTGGAGGAGTTCCTAAGAACATTGCGACAAACAGATTTTTAGGATTATTATAAACATTTTGCGGTGTATCCATTTGCTGCATAACACCAAGTTTCATAACAACGATTTCATCAGAAATTGACATTGCTTCTTCTTGGTCATGTGTAACGAAAATTGTTGTAATACCAGTATCACGTTGAATTCTTTTAATTTCTTCACGTGTTTGCAGTCTTAAGCGAGCGTCAAGGTTTGATAATGGTTCATCGAGTAATAAGACCTTAGGTCTTTTAACAAGAGCACGAGCAATAGCAACACGTTGTTGTTGACCACCAGAAAGTTGAGAAGGTTTACGCTGCAAATATTCATCAACCTGAACTAACTTTGCAGTTTCTCTAACAATATCTCTTCTTTCTTCCCGAGTTAATGCGCGGTGCGAAATTGCAGATTTAGTTTCAACAGAAAGATCAGTAAGAGATAATTTTTCACCAATGGCTGATAAAACTTTATCAGTTCTTTCTTTCGAAGCTCTTCTTAACTTAAAGAAAACTCTTGTTTTATCTTTATCAAAATATACTTTGAAATCAGAATATAAACATTTCATTTCCTTCATCATTTTTTCAAACATTTTTTTGAATACTGCATTCTTTACCGAAGAAATATGAGAAGAAACTGATACTATTGGTAAATTTTCTTTTATTTCATTTAAAAGTGTTTCATAATTTCTTCTTTTAATATTATTGATATCAGCAACAATTTCAAAACCTTTTCTGAAACGAGAAATAGCTACGCCATTAGCTTTGCCATATTTCTTACAAATACTCTTAAATTTTTTAATCGTTTCATCCATTTGATTCAGATCGAATGATGAATCTAATAATCCATTATAATGGCAAGAAACAAATTCATGTTCATCATGAGCAGATACAACACCACGAACTGTTGTATCAAATTTTGCTTCACTTGCTTTCTCTTCTTTAAAATCAACGCTATCAAAAACAACTACTTTTTTTGCATTTTCTAAGAATGTATCATGAATTTTAGGAGTTGTAGAATTTAAAATTACTAAAATAACCAAAAGTCCTTCTTGAACTTTAAAATTGATAGACGGATTTGCTATACCTAATTTTCTAGCTAAAATTCGAATACTTTCAACTATACCTTTTGGATCATCTTCTTTCTTTAAAGTATATTTAAATGTATAAGTATACTTATTAAATGCAATTAAAGGAACTTCTACTCTAAGATTAGTTAAAGGAAATTCAATGTTTTTATAAATAGTCATATGAGGATAAAGAGCATAGTTTTGGAAAACAAGTCCTATTCCTCTTTTTTCTGGAGAAAGATTTGTAACTTCTTCTTCGCCAAACCAAACCTCACCACTAGAAGGGATTTGAAGACCAGAAACCATATAAAGTGTTGTACTTTTACCACAACCAGAAGGTCCTAATAAACCTACAAGTTTTCCATCAGGAATTGTAATAGATAAATCTTTTACTGCAACTGTATCACGGACTTGTCTTTTTCCATCTCCCGGGAAAATTTTTGTTAAATTATTAATTCTAATTTCCATTTTTTCTTTCTCCTTTAGTATTATTTAGTTCCATCATCAGCATATTTATCATCTTGATTTATATGTAACTTTTTAGCTTTGTTAGCCTCTAAATGATTTTTTATTCTTGTTATAAAGAACTTAACAAAGTATCCAATCATAAGTATTGATATAACAGCGAACACACAAATAGGTATATCACATGGATTAAACACTGTGGCTGAATTAAATAAAGAAGTAGAACGGAAAATTACAAAAATTGCAAATTCAAATATTGAGAACAATGCAACAAATCCAGAAAGTGCAGTTTTAACAAATAATTTTGGCTTTACTCTCTTAAATTCATCATTTTTATATTTGTTTTTTTGATATAAGAATACCGCAACAGCTGAAGCGATATAAACTCCTACAAATATAAGAGAACTCAATGCAAGTTGAAGAGTAATATTATTTCCATCATATTTAAAATCTTCACCATAAAATCTAATTGAACTAAAGACTTTACTTATGTCAGAACGATTAACCCGAACACTATTTTTTACGCTTATTATGTTAACACCAAAGGACATTTCTTGGAGTTCAATTGAAACTAAACCATTTAAATCAACATCCTCAACAAGCAATCTAAGTATTCCTCCATCGCCATTTAGCACAATGTTAGCTGATCTTCCAGAAAAAGATTTTTTTACAGATTTTCCATTATTATAATTTAAAACTAAAAGTGAATTGTTAACAGATTCAAAAGCATACTTCATAGCTTTTGTTCCTTCGTTTATTTCTTTTTCATTTTTTGAATAAACAGAACCTTTTAATTCTTTATAGCTTTCTAAAGCATTAATACTATAATTAAATTCAAAAGCACAGAAAGAATTAAATGTAGAAATATTATGGAATTTCAAAGTAATCAAATCTGAATCTTTTTGAATTTTTGCTTTTTCGAATTTTCCAACTGGTGTGAAATAATACTCAAAATTATAATCTGGTACAATAACACCACTATCATTTTTTACTGCCTTATAAATATTTGTAAAAGTTATAGAACTTAAGTCCAGTTCTTCATTTTCGTCAACATCTAATGCCAAATTAACAATCAAAGAAGGGTTTCCGAATAAAATTCCCGCTCCATAATAATCATTTCCATTATTGGAAAGATTAGGTAATTCACAAGATCTTTTTTCTTTCACACCATTTTCATTTATAACATCATAATAGACTTCAAACGGATGAAAATCATTCTCATTATAATATCCAAACAAAAAACTTAAATTTTGATTAGAACTTTTATAATCAAACGTAGTTCTAAAAGAAATATTGTCTTTTGTTCTTGTCGCCGAATTAGCTGTAACATTAAAAGCACTAGCAAAAGAAGAATCCACTTCTTCAATATTGGCTGCATTGCTATTAACGGTAAGTTTAACAGCTTCTTTTTCCTTATAGTTTATGATGTTAGTATTTGAAGATTTGGCCGCCGAAGGCATAGAAAACAGGGATAATAAAAAAACCGGTAGCATAAAAGAGAATATGCGGCCTATATTCCTTTTGCCACGATTTAACCTATAAGACATGTATTTTTTCATACATTTATTGTAACAATGGAAAAAATAGTTTTCAATACTTTTTAATAAAATATTTTGAAAACGCTAACATTTTCAATATATATTAAATTTTTAATTTTTTTATAAATATATTATATGTTGCCAAAGAGTGAAAGAAATCGCTTACACTGAATAAGTAAATCAGTAAAACTATCAGAAAATTTAATATATTTAAATTATTTGACTTTTTATATTTTTTTATATGTTTTTTGCTAATTTTCACTTTAAAATTGTCATTTTTTCTAACAAATTGCAAAAATCAAAGAAATATTGTCTTTAATTATAAAAATAAAAATATCTAAGTTGAAAAAAACAATATAATAAGGTAATATATTCGTTATGAAAAGGATGAATAATAAATGAGAGAATTAATAGGATATTTATTTAAATCACTATACAATAACTCAATAGTTATTGAACAAAGAAAAAAAAGAAATATTGGAATTGCAATTGTATTTATGCTTTTATCTTTAATACTAGTTGTCATCCCTACATTGGTAACAGGATTTAACACTAATGGATCTAAAATTATTACCAACTCTAACAATTATGAAGTTGATAGAATTATGACAATCTTCGCTGATGAAAAATATGATGTTACAATCAATGATGATAGTTCTATTACCGTTAATGATTCAAGACTTTTAAACACTTTTACTTCTAAAGAAGCAGATGCTAACCCAATCGTATTTACTCAAAAATATAAGGTAAAAGATGACGAAGGAAATGATGTAGAAAAAGATCTTGTCTTATTCAAGTTATTTTACTATGATGGTGACCCATTAGCTACTAATGAAGCTGAAAAAGATTATACAGCCTGGTTAAATTCCAAAGTCCTTTATAAAAATGATGAAGGAACACCCCTTGTCGCTCCACGCACTTACTTAGTCATAACAAAAAGTTATTTTTCATTAAATGTATATAACCCTTTAAATTCAGATACTAATATGAACGTTTCGACAGTCGCAACATTTTCTGGATTATATGACAGAATGAATCCAACTTTCACAAACTTCAATCAACTCCAAGGCGAAAATAGTACCGAAACATTTAATAATATATGTACATTTTTCGATAAGGCTTATGAAAGTAGTAAAGTTCGTGCAGTGTGGTTATCCACTGGATTAAATATTGCTCTTTCATTTATATTTATTGCTATAGGTGTTTTATGTTTATTTATTTTCCTCCGTGGAAAGAATTCTATTTACACAAACGTCTCATTTGTCGATGCTATTAAAATTGGTTTCACTTATGCATTTTCACCAGCAATCATCGCTTTAGCTCTTGGTTTCTTTATGTCATCAAGTTTCGGCGCATCATTTATGATTCCATATGCCTTCCGTGTTATTTGGGCGGTTAGTAAGAGTCGTAATAACATGACAGCTGAAACAAATAAGCCTGTTTATCAAGCTAGAAGTTAAAAATTATATTATAAAAGCGAGCTTCAAAGCTCGCTTTTTTCTTAATTATTTTTATTTACATTATATCTTCTTTAATATTATGCTTTTCGTGTGATAATTTATCGTTATGCTCTTTTATGCATTTTTCAATATGTGTAGCAACATCAGCATATATTTTTTCTGGATTTTTTTCATTTAAAATTTCATGTCTTAAATTCGGATATAAAATACATTGAACTCTTTGACCGCCCTTGCGATAGAAGCGCTCTAATTTCTTTACACCTTTTCCCTTACTTCCAACAGGATCTTTATCACCAGCAATTAAAAGAATAGGTACAGGATTAGTAATTTCTTTTACTCTTTTCAATTGAAATGTAGGTTTCAAACCACAAAACAAATTATAATAAAAATTAAAAGAACATATAAAACCACAAAGAGGATCCTTATCAAAAGATTGGACATTTTCTTCATTAACAGAAAGCCATCTATTTTTTGATTTATATCCATCTTCAAATTGCTTTATTCCTAAATTGAAAGCTCTTGTTTGCATATTAGCAAAGAAAAAACTCGGCTCAATTTTTTTACGTTTAGACATAAATTTATTCATTATAATAGCCAATCTTCTAGATGCAACAAAAGTCAATGAATTTGCTGAAGAGCCACATAAAATCAATCCGTCTAATGTATCTGAAAATCTTTGATAATATCTTTGTGAAACAAAAGAACCCATAGAATGTCCAAATAAAATAGTAGGTAACATATTTAGTCTAACATTGATAACAAGTTCATGTAAATAATCTATAGCCAACTTAAATCCACTTTCTGGCCAAACTCCTAAACCTAATGATGGCTTTTCAGAAGCAGTAACATTTAAACCATGTCCTGGTTGATCAACAGCATACACATTATAGCCTAAGCTATTTAAATATCTTGCAAATTTATCATATCTAAAACTATATTCTGCCATTCCGTGTGCAATAACTACATTAGCTAAAGGCTTGACACCACTATCTTCATCTACAACCCAAGCATTACCATAAATAATACTACCACTAGTAGTTTTTAATTTAATTTCACTATGTGCCATTTTTTAACCTCCTCAGTTCTAAGCATTAACTTTCATTCATTATAATATTATGAAAAGGAATTTTAAAGGAATTTTTTAAACATGGACAAATATCTTAAATATATTATTGTTGCAATCATTCAAGGATTAACAGAAATTCTTCCTATATCAAGCAGTGCCCATATAATTATTATTGAGAATTTTTTTAATATAAATACTAATGATTTATCTTTTTCAATTTTTTTGCATCTTGCATCTTCTATAGCAATTTTAATTTTTTACCATAAAGATATCTTTAAATTATTTAATGAAGGAACAAAATATATTTTTTCAAGAAGAAAAGAATATAAGTCTTCTTTCAATTATCTTATGTATTTAATAATAGCTACCATTCCAGCAGCAATAGGCGGAATATTTTTTCAAAGTTATATAGAATCTTATTTAATTACACCATTTTTAATTGGAATGTTTTTAACTTCTACGGGAATAATCTTATTATTAAATAAAAAATTATCCAATAAATGCATACGTAGCTTAAATTATTTTTCCGCTTTAGAAATAGGACTTTTTCAAATGATTGGTATAATTCCAGGAATATCTAGAAGTAGCATAACTTTATTTGGAACAACAATTTTCAAGATAAATAAAAACGAATCTGCTAGATTTGTCTTTCTTTTATTGTTGCCTATTTCAATAGGTAGTTCTATTTTAGAAATATCTAAATCTCTTATAAGCGGAACAACTAATCTAACTTTTATATCTCCTGAATACTTAATATCATTTGTTGTTTGCATAGTAGTTACTTTGTTTTCACTATTTACTATGTTTAAAATAATAAAAAAAGAAAAGACATATTTATTTAGTTATTATTTAATTCCTTTAGGAATATTAATGATGATAAAAGGATTGTATATTAATACTTTCATCATTCTTTAATTTTTATTTTTTATCAAATATTTAATAATACTCTTTCTTGTAACTATACCTATAAAATGATTGAAATCATCAACTACTGGAATGAAATTTTGTTCCATTGATAAGTCCAAAAGTTCTTCAACCGTTTGACGTGAATTTATCGCTATATTATCTTTAATTCGATTAATTTCTTTGATGCAAATATGCTCAGCATTTTTATAATTCAAATCACAATTTTCTTTAATGTACCAAAGTAAATCGCCTTCTTTAATAGTACCAACATATTCACCTTTGCCATTAATTACAGGAATAGCGGAATAATGGTGATGACTCATTTTTTCTATTGTTTGTCTTATTGTAAAAGTATCTTCAACAAACTCAACCTGACTTTTTGGAATTAATAAGACTAATATATTCATCTTTTGCCTCCTTTATTAATTCTATCGAAATAGGTATTCATCATTTTTTCTATCAAATTAATTTCTTCTTTACTAAAATTGTATTTACTTAAATTCAATAAAGAAATATCAGTATTAGAACTTTTAATATCTAATAAAAATTGTTTCACCTCAACATCTTCAATACTATCAATATCAAAAATACTCTCAATACAATATATATATCTAAATATAATTATTATTTTTTTTATTGATTGATAATTATTTATGCTTTTTAAATTGCAATTAATCAAATAATTTTTATTGCTTTCTATAAATTTTTTATCATTATATAAAGAATCAAGCAAACAATAAAAATGATGCATTATAAGAATAAATTCATTTCTTGAAGTTCCAACATTACTCAAAAAATAATTACCATAAAACATTGCAATTTCAATTATTCCACTGCAAAAGAAATCAGCAAAAATATATGCAAAACATTTTAAACTGTTTGCATTTTTTATCAAATTAGCAATGATAAGCACTTTTTTATTTTCTATATATTCAGAATATTTTTTCAATAATAAAATAGAAGCATCTGGATCATAACAAGACACATTTATAAGAGCTTCCGTAGCTTCAAATGGCGAAATATCATAATTATATTTTTCAAGCAGTCCTAAAAAGCAAGCAGAATCTAATTTAGAAGCTCCTTTATTTAGTAACTCTATCGCCTTTTCTCTTCGTTTTCCTTTAGCGAGCCAATAATAAGCTGAATAGCATTTATTTTCAGCTGCAAATGATAAACAAACTTGTGAATCAAATTCTGGCAAAAAAGTCTTATCTATAGTCAAAATAGCACCGCACAAATAATTAGCAAAAACATTATTTTTATGAACTTTCAAAGATAGAAAATTTTTAAATTCATCTTTTGAAGATAATTTTAAAAATATATTTGTTTTTTTCTCTAAAAATTTAGCCATTTGAAGATAAGAATTTTTCTTATTTCTTTTCATAGCTTCAAAATAATGAAGAAAAGCAATTTCTTCCCTATTTTTATTCTTAGAAAAAGTTAACATAAAATCAGCATACGGAACCAAGTAGTTATTATTAGTATTTTTTAAAGTTGTTAATAATTCTTCTGCTTTTTGGTAATTAGGATAATCTATATTTATTCCAAGTTTAAAATTCATAGCTATTGCGTATATTTTTTCTGGTTTATCTTCATCACCATTTATTTTTAAGTAATATCTCATCGCTTCTTGCTCATCTTTTTTGAAACAAATTCCTTTTTCATAAAAAAAGCCTAAAAAATATGAACATTTAGCATTGTTTAATTTTTCTCCGCGCTCCAAATATAAACAAGTCTTCTGGAAATCATGTTGTATATAATCATCACGTGAATAGATGATTGCCAAATTCCAAAATGCTTCAGAATTTCCTAATGAAGCTGATTTATTTAAAATTTTTATAGCGTTTTCAACATCTCCTTGTTTTAAATAAAATAAGGCAACTTCATTCATGGCAGGTGGATAAGAATACACAAAGGCTGTCTTTATTACAAATTCATACCCTTGTCTTTTCAATTCAGAATCACTACTATCCATCAAAATTTTGCCAAATCTATATAAACCTTTAGGATCATTTTCATTCGCTGCAGCTTGATAATATGCAACGGCTTTAGCAAAATTTTTTCTAGTTCCAAATCCATATTCGAAAGAGCGTCCTAAATAAAATAATGCTTTATTTATTTTATACTCTTCCGCAATTTTATAGAATTCAAAAGCTTTTGAATAATCTTTATCTACACCTATTCCTTCAAAATAGCAATTTCCTAAATTGACAAATGCTTCTCCAAAACCAGCATTACATGATCTAACAAAAAAATCAACTGTTCTTTTTTTATCTATCGTTCCTAAAAAACCTTGCAAGCAAATTTCTCCACATCTATTTAAAGAATATCCATCTTCACTCATCAAGTAATAATCAAAAGCTTTTTGATAATCAATTTCACAAAATCCTGGTAAAGAATACAAATCTCCTAAAAGTCTTGAAGCATCTTGTCCAATTTCATTTTGCTCTTTATAAACACTTTCAAGTATTTTTACCGCTTCTTGCAAATCTTTAGAATTTTCATTTCCATTAATATATAAAACAGCTAATGGTATAGCAGCTGGAGCATAATTCTTATCATAAGATTTCTCTAGATAATATAAAGCTTTTTCATAATCCTTTTTTTCTAAATCATCCCGCGAGTAAAATTTACCTAACAAGCACATTGCCGCTGGACTTTTATAAAAACATCCTAATTTATATAAAGTTTCCGCTTTATCCAAATCTTTCTCACCAAATTCGCCACTTTCATAAGCTGCACCTAATTCACATATAGCATCCACTACACCTTCTTCAGCAGCTTGTTTCAAATAAGTAAAAACTTTTTTTAAATCTTTTTTTACAAAAATACCATCATAATAAAATCTAGTTATTTCATATAATGCAGGAGGATAATTTAGCTTTACTGCTTTTTGCATATATTCAAATCCTAGTTTTTCATCGCTTTCAAAATTAAAAGCAGATATGCTATAAAAAATAGAAATTTCAAAATTTGCCAAAGCAAAATTATCTTTTGCAGATTCTAGTAATATTTGTTTAGCAAAATCATATTTTGTTTCATCTGTACTTGTAAAGAAAATACTCATAGCATAAAGATATAAGTTAAAAGCATTCTTTTCACCAAAATAACTATCTTCTGCATAATCATATAATTTATAAAATTCATCCTTTGGCATAGTTATTTCGCTAAAAAGGATTCCTTCTTTTATCTTATCAATAGCTTGTCTATAATTATCAATTTTATATTCTTTATATATTGTCATTGTTTCACCAACACTAAAATTGTATCATAGTTTAGCTGCCAATAATACTTTTATCACTTACACTTTTGCCATTCTGACACCTTGATAAATTGCTTCAACAATACTTTGTTGATATTTTTCCTCGCAAAGTTTTTTTCTTTCTGCTTGATTGGACAAAAATCCACATTCAATCAATACCGCAGGAACTTTTGTTTTCATAAATAAATAATACTTTTCTGAATGTATTATTTTTTCTAGTCCTGTTAGTTTATTTAGGTAATTTTGAATAGAAACAGCATATTGCTTAGATATTCCATCATTATATCGATAATATACCATTGGTCCAAAAACTGAATTATCAATTAAAGAATTTAAATGTAATGATATCAACAAATCAGGATTGATAAAATTAATCATTTCTGCACGTTTTTTTAAATCATCAATCTTATGATTATAACTATCTTCTTTTGATAAATCATAATCTTCAGTTCTTGAAAAATAGATAAAGCAATTATTTTGAATAAAAATATCACCTAATTTCTTAGCTATTTTTAAATTTAATTCCTTTTCAAAAATATTTCCTGAATATGTTCCGGGATCCATACCTCCATGTCCAGCATCTATAAAAATTTTGTAATCCGTAATATTATTCTCTACTATTGAGCTTTTTTCATAATCAAAATTGATTATCAAAAGAAAAACTATCAATATAAAAGAACTAAAAAAGGCAATTATTTTTTTCATAGTATAACCTATGATAATTGACTCTTAAATATTTATGCCAAAACTAAACTATCTATTTCTACAACAAGATATTCAGATTCTTGCAATATATAATTGAAAGAAATATAATCACCTTTCATCATCACATAAAGTTTTGAATTCATGTCTAATGGTGCTTTATAAACAATATCATTATTGTTTTCTACTGTAAAATATGCAAAATTTCCAACAATTTCTTTTCTTGAAACAGTACCACTAACTGTATTTGATTCAACTTTTCCTCCTAAAGATTTTAAATATTCTGTATAAGCCATTAATAGACTATCTTCTATAATAGGTTCTTCCCCTGTCTCTTGATTTATGAAAACATATTTTTGAACTTTAACATCATTTTTCAAAGTTAAAAAGAAAGTAGGAGTATTATTAATAGAAATATATATAGGCCAAGTTGCCGTTAAATTCATTGCTTTCACAGAATCATCTAACCTTGCAATATCCATAGCTCTATTTTCAGTAATCCCAATTTTAGAATAAAACTTTGCTTTCATAGTTCTTAATGAAAAAGTTATAAAGCCTATTGCAGTCTGATCTCTTTCATCAGAAGAAGTAACACTTGATACATAAAAAGGTTCTCCATCTTTAATGAAATAATTATATCCTTCATTTATTATAAAAACATCTTCTTTAGTACCAATTGTTGCATTGATAAAGCCTTTTTTATATTTAAAATTATAACTTGCTAAATTTTCAACTATTTTTAAATCAACAACATGATCAATCCATAATGGAGCATTATCAATATTATAACTATTAATTGTTCCTGTATCCGCTTCAATTGTTAAAACTTTACTTGGAACCTTGCCACCAAAAACACCAACTTTTTTCTCATAACAAGGAACAATCCAATAAGGGTGATAATTATCATCTATTTCAAAATAATAACTATCAAATAAATCATATATATTATTTAAACGTATATGTCTTAATAGATCAGAATAAAGCTTAGCACTTTCGCAATAGACAATCGGATAATCTGTAATGAGTTTGTTTTCTCCGGTAACCAAATCAACATAAATATATCCCGGTGTTCCTATTTTATTATTTTGCATCGATAAAAAGAAATTAGAATATTCTAACGGAACAACTCTAATTATTTTTTGAACACCTTCATATTCAAAACTCTGTATATTAAAATGATTTTGATTAATATAATACTGATTTCCGAAATCACCCAATGCAATTTCCGCTTGTCTTAAAGCCATTGCTTTATCTAAGATTGGTAAAACAATATCATTATCTTTATAATTAAAATCTTCATTCAATTTTTGAGTATCATTTATTGTTTCAATAGTTAAAAGATTAGCATAATCTTTTGCCCTAAATAATTCAGCAGAGGTTAATTCTCCAACAATAGAAAATAAAATTGAAACACCTAGGATTGAAGAAATAGTCCATTTATATATTTTTGCTGTGCTTTTCAAATTTTTTATAAATAATTTATATATCGCATAAACTATTACCGAACTAGTTAAAATAATAGATATTGTAATAAAAATAACAAAAGAACCGGATTTAAAACTTAAAGGAGGAAGAATGATAAAGTAATAGAACAATATAAAAATTGCTGTTGCTATAAATAAAACAGGTATTTTTATTGCCAATGGAAGCTTTTCATCTGAAGCTTTAGGTTTAAAAATATTGAAATAATATGTTAATAAAAATATAGTTGGAATAGCAAAAATTAAAGAGAATATAAAGCATACAATACTATCAGTAAAAATAGAAATAAGAGCTAAAAGCAATACTAAGAAAACTAATACACCTATAAAAATAAAAGGTTTGTTTTTTTTATAAGCAAAAAAATCATATAGAGAATTGTTAAATTTATTATTTTTATTGAAAAAATCAACTTGATTTATTTTATTCATCAATTTATTTTGTTCAATAAACTCAGAAAACTGTGGTTTATTAATCCAATATAAAACTGTATCTCTATTTATATATTTTTTATTCTTCTTATTTAAATTCAATAATAGTTCATCTTTTAAAATTGTAGAAAAATCAGCATAGTCTTCTTCCTTCAAATTCTTTTTAAAAAATCCATTATCTTTTAAAGATTCTACAAATTCTTTAATGAAATCATCCAAGTTTTCTTTTGTTATTCTATTTATCATTTCGCATCTTTTCCTTTTTTTATTATAACATAGAGCAAAGCATAGCAAACAAAAAACCAGGCCGAAGCCTGGCAAAATTGGTTAGTCAGCAATATATGGAAGTAAAGCCATATAACGTGCATTCTTGATAGCTTTTGCTAACATTCTTTGATATTTAGCAGAAGTACCGGTAACACGACGGGATGTGATTTTACCAGAAGGAGAAATAAATCTCTTAAGCAATTCAACATCTTTATAGTCAATGGTCTTAATTTTATTCTTAGTAAAGTAACAAACCTTCTTTTTTGGTTTTTGTCTCTTGAACATTTAAGATTACCTTTCTAGAATGGTAAATCATCATCAGTAGTAATATCCGATTCTTGATTATCATTCATTTCAGCGCTCGAATAACTATTTTGAGATCTATTATCTTCATATCCTAATGAAGATTGGTCATTGCCACTATCTTGTCTTTTTTCTAAGAAAGTAACAGTGTCAGCAATAACTTCAACAACAGAAACCTTGCGATTTTCGTTATTTGTATAAGATCTTTGATTTAAACGTCCATCAACACCGAGCAACATACCTTTGTGAACGTATTTTGCAATATTATCAGCAGTTTGATTCCAAGCTGTAACTGGAATAAAACTAGTTGTTCTCTCCGCGCCTTGTCTAACACGATTATCAATTGCTAAAGTGAAGGATACAACTGACATTCCGCTTGTTGTCTTTCTAAGCTCTGGATCACGAACAATTCTACCAACTAATACAGCACGATTCATCATAACATTATTCTCCTTTCGTTAATCTTAATCGATTACAGTGACTAAAGAACGAAGAACTTTACTATCCAAACGTGTTATACGATTGAATTCTTCAATGCATTTTGGTTTTTCGGTGCTAAGTTTAAGCACAACGTAATAACCTTTCTTAACCTTGTTAATTTCATAAGCAAGATCACGAAGACCCCACTCATTAGTTTCATCGATAGTTGCACCATTAGAAGTAAGAATATTAGCTAAGCTAGCAACTTCATTCTTTCTGGTTTCATCATCGAGTTCAGGTGTAAGAATATACATGATTTCATATTTTCTCATGTCATACCTCCCTATGGTCTTTCCGGCTACTTTATTAAAATAAGTAGCAGAAGAAGTACTGGTACCTTCACATACCTTTGGTTATTTTACATAAATACCGAAGATTTGTCAACCTCTTTCATTCCTTCTTCATTATTATATAAGCCCTTTTTATATATTTTTTGCAAAGATAAGTAATATTATTTACCATTCCAATTTTTCATCATCTTTGTCATACTTTTTCTTCTTTTTGTTATTAGGTAATTTTGTATAACACATTTGACATAAAATTGATGTTTCATGATTTATTAGTCCGCATTTTGGACAAATATTTGTTAAAGATGCACCACATTTTGGACAAACAGTATATTTTTTTCCTTTTTCTAATGATGAATGACAAGATGGACATTGAGTGTTCAATCTTTCGACTGTTTTCTTATAATCTTTGGCATCAAATCCCTTTATTCCATCAAATGACGATGAATAATTATCTGATGCATAAATATCTTCATCTTTTTTATTGTAATTTTCTTTCTGAATAGTTTCTTTTTTAGCAAAAATGCTTTTTATTGTCATGATTTTTTCATCATTATTTTCTTTATTTTTTCCATTTTTCTTAGCAGTCAAAAAAGATTGAAATATAATTATAAAAACAAAAATCAAAAAAAACATTGAAAAGAAAATAGTTATTCCCATATTAATTTTCCTCTTCTTCTAAAGAATTCATTTTAATCATAGAAGAATAATTTTTAAATTTTTCTCCAATATTTTTCAAATCCGAAGAAATTTCTAGTATCTTAAATAAATGCTCTTTTTCTTCACCTAAAATGTTTAGCCATTCATAAAATAATTCACATAGAATTTGAATTTTTGAGTTAAAAATATTCTTACCATTCTCAGTCATATCAACATAAATTTCTCTTCTATTGGTCGGATTTATTTCACGAGTGATCAAATTGTTATCTTCCAATATTTTTAAATGACTTGTTACAGTAGGACGAGCAACATTAATAGACTCACTTATTTCAGATGGTTTAGCTTTTTCATGAGACATGAGATAAAGCATTATTCTATTAGGAATTGAAGCAATATCTATAAAAGGATTTAACTCCCCTTGTGTATATATTTTTTCAATTAATGATAGCAAAGTTATAACTGAATAATTATCCATAATACCCCTCACTAATTTAAGTTTAACATAATTACTTTTTTCTGAAAAGATTTCTTAATTCCATTGTCTAAAAACAACTTCTTTAACGTTTTCAGTATCTTTTGTAAAATAATCTTTTTTTCCTTTTGAAGTTGTGAAATTATTTTTTTCATCGATATATATTTTTGAATTAAACCATTCAGTATCTTTTAAAATAGTCAAATTATTCGAAGCAGCAACACCAACTTCTTCACCATTAGTTGAAACAATAATATTTCCATTTAATGGCTTTTCTTCCGAATCCATTCCATAAGAAGTAGCATAAACTTTATCAGTAAATTTAGATATATTAGAGACAAAAGTTTGTGTTGGAAAAACATTTAAATAATTAGATGTATATTCAGGATTACCTGCCGAGCATGAAACAACACACATCTTTGGTTGAATAAGATTTAAAAAATCCATAGTAGATGAAGTTTTAGAGCCATGATGAGCAGCTTTATATAGATCTACCGTTGGGAAATCTTTGTCAGAATAATATTCAGTGAATTTCTTTTCTCCATTTCCTTCCAAATCACCCGTAAGTAAAAAATAGTGATCATTATACTTAAATCTTGTAATGACAGAATTATTATTTTCATCACTTTTATCAGTGTTCCAATAGTAATAATTCCATAGTATTTCCATGGAAATATTATCTGTTAAATTATAAACTCTTTTAGCTCCATTTTTTTCATCAAAACAATCAGAAGCTAAATAATGATTAGCTCCACTATTATCTCTAGCAGTTTTATAAGAATTATATGTCGCTGTTGTTTTACTAGAAATTGAATCTATAACATTATCTACTTTATATGAAGCGAAAATTCCTGGTTCTTTATTAGTGCCAGCAAAACCTTCTATATGATCAGAATCACCATGAGTTACAATGACATATTCCAATTGATTATCCGCAATATAATTATTCATATAAGCTTTAATAGTACTTGTATCAGAAACTCCAGCATCGATTAAAATATCATTATCACCAGCTTTAATATAAATGGCATCTCCATTTTTATTATTTCCTAATTGCATAAAATGAATTTGAAAATCATCATATACTACACCTTCTGTAGCATTTGAATTACTTGATGAAGAAGATGAACTCGAAGAATTTCTATCAGGATCAAAAATACCTGTTTTGTTATAATAAGAATATCCAAAGTAAGCACCTACAGCTAAAATCAAAATAACAACTAAAATTATGAGAAATATTCTTAAGCCTTTATTCTTTTTTACTGCTTTTTTAACTTTTTTCTCAACAGTTTTTTTCATAGCTTCATCAACTACTTCGCCATTATTTTTATCAGCCAAACTCTTGGCATAAGTTAAAGCCTCAAGATAAGTATCAAAAACTTTAATCGCTCTTTTTCCACCTTGTTTTTTTACACCATACTTACCATCTTTAGTTTTATAAACAATATATTTCATATATTTACTCCTAATTACTAATTAATTTTACTACACATCCAACTATTTTTCGATACCAGTAATTCAAATTATCGTTACGCTAGTTTTTTCAAATTAAAAATACTATAATTTCTATTGCGTAGAATCGAGGAAAGAAAATGAATAAGAAATCTAGTGGATTGATATTATCACCAGCAATATATTCAAGATTTGAACAAGAATATCGTTCAAATTTAACAAACACAATATTAAGACATTCTCTAGTTTTACATTCAATAGATGATATAACCCGTAGTGCAGATAGTCCCGAAACTTCAAATGCAATTTATTCTATAGAATTAAAAACTATGAAAGCACAAAATCAACGATCATCTGGGCGCTGTTGGATTTTTTCCGCAACAAATCTTTTAAGAGAAATAATAGGTAAGAAATTAAATGTTGATCAATTTGAATTATCACAAAACTTTATTGCTTTTTATGACAAATTGGAAAAATATAATTTCTTATTGACTGAACTAGAAAAAAACATCGATGAAAAACATGATGAAAGATTAAATCAAAAACTATTATCCGATGGTGTTGGCGATGGCGGACAATGGGGGATGTTTGTAGCCATAGTAAAAAAATACGGACTATGCCCTAAATCATTATTTGATGACACTATGACTTCTGGATCAACTTTAAGTTTAAATAAGCTAATAAATTCTAGTGCTCGTTATTATGCCGCTCAAATTCATAAATTACATGAAATCGGAAAAGACGAAGAAATAAAAGCACTTCATGAAAATTACGTCGAAAAAGTTTATAATCTTCTCTGTTCAACTTTTGGAGTTCCTCCTTCAACATTCAATTTTGAATATAAAGATAATGACAACATTTATCACTATGAAAAAAATATAACTCCTATCGAATTTTTTAACAAATACATCGGTAATGATATCGATGATTATATAAGCATTATCAATGCTCCAACTAAAGATAAAGAATATGGAAATATATATACTATCGACCATCTAGGAAATGTTATTGAAGCTCCTTCAATTAGACACTTAAATTTACCTTTAAAAAGAATAGAAAATTTAATTATTCAAACACTAAAAGATGGAGAACCTGTTTGGTTTGGAAGTGATGTAAGTTACTATAAAGATAGAAACAAAGGTATATGGGATGACAATCTATTTGATTATTACTCTGCATTCGGTATGGACTTTTCCTTCAATAAAAAAGATATGCTCGATTTCTATCAATCTTCCATGAACCATGCTATGCTTATTACTGGCGTAACACTAGATGAAAATGAAAAACCTTTAAAATGGAAAATTGAAAATTCCTGGGGTACAGAATTAGGAAAAGAAGGATATTTTCTTCAAAGTGAATCATGGTTTGAAAAATTCTTCTATCAAGCCGTGATCAAGAAAAAATATTTAAACGAAGAAGAAAAAGAAAATTTAAAGAAAGAACCAATACATCTCCCTTTATGGGATCCATTTGGTACATTGGCAGATTAATATGGAAAATATAGATATAATACAGCAAATTAAAGATACACTCGATAAAATTAGACCTTTCATTGTTCGCGATGGAGGAGATATAGAATTCAGTCGATTCGATGAAAAATCTGGAATAGTTTATATAAAATTTTTAGGAGCTTGCGTTGGATGTGGAATGATTGATGATACTCTATCATTAGGAATTTCAACAATTCTTCAAGAAGAAGTTCCTGGAGTCACAAAAGTTGAAATCGATCCTGATTCAATTCCACCTGCTATCAATGATTTTAATTTTGAAGATTTAAATTAATTTAAGAACTCGTATATAAATTTTCAAACCAATATACGAGTTTTTAATTACAATTTTTAATAGATTAACAATATATTAAGATATAATTATTAATACATGAGGTGAACTATGCTAAAAAAAATAAATGATATCGCCAAGCAATTAAATTTGCAAGAAGATGAATTTGAAACTTATGGTAATTATAAAGCCAAAATCTTTTCCGACAAAATTAAATCCAATGCTGATGGAAAATTAATTTTAGTTACTGCTATTACTCCAACTAAAGCAGGTGAAGGCAAAACAACCTGCTCTATTGCACTAGCTGATGGATTAAAACTATTAGGAAAAAAAGTATGCCTTGCTTTACGTGAACCTTCACTAGGTCCTGTTTTTGGAATTAAAGGTGGGGCAACAGGTGGAGGAAAAGTTACAGTAGAACCTTCTGAAGATATTAATTTACACTTCAATGGTGATATGCACGCTTTAACATCAAGCAACAACCTTATTTCTGCTATTATCGATAATCATATTTTTCAAGGAAACGAACTCAATATTGATCCTCAAAGAATTGTTTTTCCAAGAGCAATGGATATGAATGATCGCGCTTTGCGACATATCACTGTTGCAGAAGGAAAAAATAATGGTATTCCACATGAAGATTCTTTTGTAATCACAGTTGCTAGTGAATTGATGGCAATAATGTGTCTTTCCGAAAATGAAGATGACTTTGTCCAGAGGCTTAAAAGAATCATTGTCGCTTTCTCCTATGAAAATAAGCCTATTACTGTTGGAGATTTAAAAATTTCAAATGCTGTTTTAAAACTCATGAAAAATGCCCTGTACCCAAATTTAGTACAGACTTCATTTAATACTCCAGCAATTATACATGGCGGTCCCTTTGCAAATATCGCGCATGGATGCAATTCAATAATTGGAACTAAAACAGCATTAAAATTAGCCGATTATGTAGTTACTGAAGCTGGATTCGGTTCTGACTTGGGAGCTGAAAAATTTCTTGATATAAAGTGCCGGGTTGCTAATTTAAATCCTTCTGTCATAGTTCTAGTTGCAACATTAAGAGCTTTGAAATGTCATGGAGGTGCTACAGATTTAGAAGAAAAAAATATTGAAGCTTTAACCCTTGGATTTGAAAATCTTGAAGCACATATTCAAAATTTGTCAAAATTTAATAAACCTGTCGTAATTGCAATCAATCATTTTGCTTCCGATACAAAAGAAGAAATTGAGCTTTTAGAAAAATGGTGTAAAGATCATAATTATTCTTATGCTTTCACCGATGGATTCATCAATGGTGCCAAAGGAGCAAAAGATTTAGCAAATTTAGTTTTACAAATCATTGAAAAAAATGAATTAAAACCAATAAACTATACATATTCTTTAACAGACTCTATAGAAGAAAAAATAGATAAAATTGCCAAAAATATTTATCACGCCAAAAATGTGGAATATTCAGAATTAGCAAAAAAGCAACTTGAAGAATACAAAAAATTAAATATAGATGATTATTTTGTCTGTATAGCCAAAACTCCAGCTAGCTTTTCAGACAACCCTAAATTGTTAAATGTTCCGAAAGATCATACATTGCACATAAGACAAATAAACATTGCAGCAGGAAGCAAGTTTATTATTCCTATTTCTGGCACTATATTAACAATGCCAGGTTTACCAAAAATTCCTGCTGCAGTAAAAATGGAGGAAGAAAATGGAAATTAGAGGAGTTCCAATAAAAAAAGAGTTAATAGAAAAATATAAAAACGATCCTTGCATATCCAAGTTATATTTTTATCTATTAAGAAATGATTCCAAGGAAGCTGAAAGTTATTTTAAAAGTATTATAAAAGTATTAAATACTTTAAATATTCCTTATGAAGAAGAAATAACTTTTTCTTTTAATGATGCAAAAGAAAAAATTACAAAAGCAAACCAAAATAAAAAAATAACTTCTATTGTTGTTTCTCGGCCAATATTTGATAATGAACAAGAATTATTTGATCTAATAGATTTGAAAAAAGATGTCGATATGCTTTCTACTCTAGCTGCTGGAAGACTTATGAGAGGAGATATAAGATTCCTTCCTGCAACCGCCGGATCAGTAAAAAATATTATAGAAAATTTAAATATAAATTTAACTGGTAAAAAAGCTCTAGTCATCGGTCGTTCCCCTTCAGTAGGATCTCCAATATTTTGGTACCTGCAAAAATCAAATGCAACAGTTACTTTAGCTCATAGCAAAACCAAAATTGAAGATTTAAAAAAAGCCGCTAAAGATAGCGACTTAGTTATTTTAGCAGCTGGAGTTCAACTATTAAAACCAGAAGATATTAAAGATAATGCAATAATTATAGATTGCGGATATAATCAAGATGGACAAGGAGATTTATCTTTTATACCTGAAAACGCTTCTTATACTCCTGTTCCCGGCGGAGTTGGACCAGTTACAACAATTACGCTTATAACTAATTCTTTAAACCTTTATCACTTATTTTACTAAGAGCTAAACTTTTCCTATTAATTGAAGTGATTTCTATAACTGTAGGATATATGAGCGATACAGCAATAGTTTTTAATGGTATATTTATTAGCATATATAATAAAGCTATTCCAACGTTTAAAAAATAAGGCAGAGAATATAACATTGTTTTCCATAAAGATGCTATTAATCCTGATACAATTAATTCATTAGCAAATAATGAAACAAAAGCATTAAGGAAAACAATGTTTTTATTTTTTCGATAATTATACCAAATAGCAAAAAATCCAATTCCAAATAAAGCTAAATAAATACAAATAACTATAACTTTTAAAGGAATAGATAAATAAATCTCTTTTTTCGAAATTGTTATAGTATTATAACTGACAAAAAAATAAGCAAGTAAGGAAAAAGTCAAAATAAAGAGGACCGAAAGAATAATAGGAGAAAAATATTTAGATTTTTTACTTAGATACATCACTAAACCAGGAATTACACCTAATAAAATAGCATCAAATGTAAATCCGAAAAAATAAGCTCCTACAGGAAAAAGCAATGCTCCAATTAAGTCACCCAAACCGCCTATTATACCCCCATATATCGGCCCTAATAAAAACGAACCAATAACAATAGGTATTGCAGTTAAAGAAAACTTAAAAGCTGGAAAACCAGCAACTGGAATATAAAAAGATAATCTTCCAGCAGCAAATGTCAAAACCGTAAAAAGTGAGCACAAAGCTATTTTATAAATTTCATTTCTTAAAACTTTATTCATCGGTTATTATGCTCCTTTATAGTTTGGGCTATATTTTTTTCAATTTCGCGCTTTTTTATTGTTTCGCGTTTATCATGATCATTTTTACCTCTAGCTAAAGCTATAACAAGTTTGGCAAGGCCATTTTTTATATAACATTTTGTTGCAACAACAGTGTATCCTTTTTTTTCAACAGCTTGAGCATAACGCAAAATTTCTAATTTATGCATCAATAATTTACGTGGTCTTAATGGATCATGATTAAAAATATTTCCTTCTTTAAATTGTGAAATATTAAAGCCATAAATATAAGCTTCGCCATTTTTAAAAGCAACATAAGATTCACTTAAAGATCCATGTCCTTGTCTTAAGCTTTTAATTTCTGTTCCTTTTAAAACCAATCCAACTTCCAAAAAATCTTGCAAAAAATATTCATAACTTGCTTTCTTATTAGAGCAAATTAAATTATCTTCTTCTTTCTTTTTTGCCATATTTTTTCACCGGCTTTCCACTTCCTTTATGGGAGTGTCCTTTTTTTCCTTTAAAAGAATTCTTATCAAATGATTTTCGACCATAATTCTTTTTATCTTTATCAAAGCTTCTTTTAGAAGTTCGATTATCTCTATCTTTATCAGAATGTGTGCCAAAACGTTTTTCTTTTGAAAAGTCAAAAGCTTTTTCAAAAAATCTATCTTTAATGGCTCTTTCCAGAGCTTCACGATTTTCATAAAAGTATGGAGTACAGCAAGTAATTTCTAATCTCTCATAATTAATTTGATAAATTACAACATCCATTTCATCGCCAATATTAAATGTCTTTTTATTCTTCAAACCTTTAGCTTGGAAAATATCATCGCGATAATCATATATATCTTCATCAATATTAGCATAAGGAATAAGAACATCTATTCCATTTTCAAGTTCAAGATACATACCATACTTTGTTAAAGAAGTAATAACGCCTTTATATTGTTGACCAATATGCTTAGACATATATTTGCATGATAATAAATCATCAACAGTTCTTTCAATTTTCTGTGCTCTTCTTTCTGTAGCTGAAAGATGATCACCAGCTATAGATAAATATTCATCAATATCTTTCGGCATTGCTTTTCCATCGATAACATATTCTTTCAATAAGCGATGGACAATTAAATCAGGATAACGACGAATAGGAGAAGTAAAATGTAAATAATCTTCTTCACTCAAACCAAAATGACCAACATTTTCTTCAGAGTATCTTGCCTTAGCTAAAGAACGTAAAAGCTGACCAGAAACAATTGCTCTCATTCTCAAATCTTCAATAGATTTAAGCCAACTACTTAAAGCGTATGGAGTTATAGTTCTAGGAAAATTATCAATTAATTTAGCTCTGACTAAAAAAGCTTTCAAATTTTCAAGTTTCATCGAAGGTGGATCTTCATGGATACGATAAAGTGTTGAAAGACCTAAGTCGGTAAATCTAGTAGCGACTGCAACATTAGCAATAATCATAAGATCTTCGATAAGTTTTTCGCCTTCTTTTTGTTCTCTTTTTTCTATATTTATAGGGTTATTATTTTCATCTAAAGTAAATTTAATTTCAGTAGAATCTAATTCCAATGCCCCATTTCTTTCTCTCTTTTTGCGAATGAATGAAGTAGCTTCTTTCATAACAAAAAGCATATCTTTTACATCTTGAGGCAAATCAACATCTTTTCCAGAAAATAAATCATTTACCTGATTATAAGTCAATCTTGCTTTGGAACGAATAACTCCTTTAGAGAATCTTGTTTTAAAAACATTGCCATATTTATCAACGTTCATAATTACTGACATAACTAATCTGTCAACATCAGGATTTAATGAACAAATACCATTTGATAATTGAGTTGGGAGCATCGGAACTACTCTATCAGCAACATAAATCGATGTTCCTCTTTCATAAGCTGATAAATCAATAGGCGATCCTGGCTTGACATAATTTGAGACATCAGCGATATGAACTCCAATTTCATAACCATTTAAAACTCTTTTAATTTCAACCGCATCATCAAAATCTAAAGCATCTTGACCATCGATAGTAACAATTAAATGATTCCTAAAATCTTCTCTGCCTTGATAATCTATTTCCGATAAAGACTGAGGTATTTTATTTGCTTCATCTATTACATCTTCTTCAAATGCTAGGGGGGCTTCTTCAGTTAAAATAATACGAGAAATATCACTTCCTACTTCAGTTTTCTTAACTAACAATTTTAATACTGTACAAAAAATTTCTGATTCATTATAATCATCAATGCTTGCACATACCATGTCGCCATCTTCAGCATCAAAATCTAATGGATCATTAGAAAATTTTACTCTAACACCAGCTTCATCAATATCTGGAGAAGATAAATAAAATCCTTTTCTAGGTTTCTTTACTAAAGTTCCTACAATTTTAGATTTTCTAGAATAAAATCCTCCAAAATAACAGGTTTCATTATCTTTACCTAAATTAACATAGATTCTATCTCCGCCTATCAAGCCTTTCAAATATGTTCCAGACAAGCGATAATCTTTTTCAAGATGAGGAATTCTAACAAAAGCAAAATTCTTTTTTCGTAAAACAATTGTACCTAAAAATAGATCATAATCTTTTAATAAAGCATATTCCTTGCCATTAAATAAGACTACTCCTTGGTTTTCTAATTCATGAAGTTTCTTTTCAACTTCATCACTTGGCTCTTGAACTTTTTTTACTAAAGAAACAAAATCCAAATGATTATCTTTCAGTGCATTAATTATTTTTTTGCTTTCCATAAATCACCTCATTTGTGCGAAAAAAAAGGGGCTTCGCCCCATTATTTTATAAATAACTAGCTAAGATAGCAACTAAGAAAAAGACAATTGCTAACCCCATAGTAATATAGGACAATATTTTATCAATTCCTCTTTCCTTAGTACGGGCGAAAATATTCATCTGGCTACCACCAGTAATAGCACCAGATGCACCTTCTGATTTGCCACCTTGGAGCAAGGTAATTATTATTAACAAAACTGATATTATCAGTAATATAATTTCTGTTGCAGTCATTTATGCCTCCAAAATTAATATAGTTCTACAGATTGTTATTATACTTCATTTCCAACCATTTTTACAAGAATTATTTCTTATTTTTATATTTCTTATAAATTAAAAAACTTAATTTAACTTTATAAAGTTAGTAAATTTCATAAAACAAAGAAATTTGAAAATGTATTTTTAAATATGTTATTATATTTTAGTTGGAGTAATACCCAAGCGGTTGAAGGGACTGGTTTCGAAAACCAGCAGAGGTGAATAGCCTGCCGGGGTTCAAATCCCCGTTACTCCGCCATAATCGTAGAATAGGTCTGATACAATGTTATCAGGCTTTTCTTTTTTATCACAAAAATAGCAGAATTCACATTTAAAATGCAACATTTTGCTTTTAAAATTGAATTTTATTAGTTTCATAAGCTATTAGTAGTCATATGAACTTATTTTTAGTATTTAAAAAGTCAAATTGACAAAATTTTAAAAAATATGGTAATGTAAAATTATAGTAAAATTTAATTTAAATCGCAAAAAAATAATAAAACATATCGTGATAAATAAATTTAACTTATGAGTATAAAAGAATGATGTATTACGAAGACTTATATTTATAAATTTTATTTAGCTATAATCTAATTAGGAGGTTATTTAATGAGTATGTTGATTAAAAAATTATTAACAATTTCACTTCGTAGCGCAATGATTGTTACTATAGCGCTTTGTTTCTCAGCATGTAAAAAAAATTCAGATCTACCTGAATTAAATATTACTTATAATAATGTCCGCTATCATCGCAACCGCGCTTCAACCGAAGGATATTACGCACAATTTTATAATGACGAATTAAAAGAATATGGTGATTGGTATTATAATGCCGGTCCAATACAATCATACAATGAAGATGGTGAGCAAAATACAGTACAGTTCATTGCATCAGAAGTAAACGGAATACCTGTTATGGGATTAGGATATACACCTTTTATGACTTCTGTAGTAATACCTTATGGTTCAACAACATTGAAAAGCATCTATACTCCTGGAACAATAGTAACAATGCTTCCTGCATATTTTAATAAAAATAATACAAACACAGAACAAATTAATTGGTTTTATTGTGGCAAGCCGATTAATTTGTATAATTTTTCTCGTAAAAAAATTAAAATTTATATACCGAATGAAAAATAGTCCGACTTTGTTGAATTATTACCAGAAATCTCTAATGAAGATATTCCTTTTTACAAAGCAAATATTTCTTATAAACTTAATATGCCAGAGTTACCAAAACAATATAAAACAGAATATTACTATATAGACTACGTTGAATATGGAAAAACAATAGAAAATATACCGCCAGAACCAACAATAAAAGGATATAAATTCAATGGTTGGTATACAGAAGCTGATTGCATTAACAAATGGAATTTTGAAAACACCCTATCACAGCTTGATAAAGATGAAGATTTTAATGAACTTTGTCTTTATGCAAAATGGATTAAAGATTAATTTTTTTCATTTTTATTATGTCTAATAAAGATTTTTTCGTTTCATCACATATTTTCAGATATATATCCACTTTTCATAATTATCTAGATAATAAAAAGACTCTGCTAAACATATAGCAAAGTCCTTAAATATAATTTCTTATTTAATTGATGTTGTTAATCCATAATACACAATATAACCATTAGGATCTTCGATTATATAGGCAAAATTATCATCCAAAACAAATTCAAAATTAGCCATTTCTGTTGGAATGCTATAAGATGCAGAAGTAGTTGCACATCTGACTCCGTAATCATCAAACATTATTTTATTATTTTGAACATAATTCATAATAGAATATTTAGGCATTTCTGTATCTGTATTTCCAAATTCAAATTGCGAAAATGGAATGTTTTGCTTTGCAGCTAACTGTTGTAAATCAACTTTGCTTTCTACTGTATTTTTTGGAAATTTAATAGAATACTTTTCTGTATTCTTTTGCTTATTATCTGTAAAAAGCTCCTCATATGAATATTTTTTCATTAAATCTTTAATTGAATTTTCATTTAACATTTTTAAAAAATGAATTTTAAAAGAGCCTCGATTAGTAACACCAGACAACTTAAAAGATACAGATTCATAATCATCAGTAAGAATATGATAATCAGTATATGATTCACCACTCATAACTGAGCATTGAATATTTTTGAATGTTCCTTTTTATTCACTTAATTGCATTCCATAAAGAGTATCCATATATAAAGAAGACATAAGGCTAATTTCACTATTATCTAGCGATAAATCAATATCATTAATTAGGCCATTTGTTTCTTCTGAAGACCACTTTTTAATATTAGAATGCATATTGTCGTCATAATTAATTAAAGATACATAATAATCACTTATAAATGAATTAATATCTTGCTCTGAAAATTCATCAATTTTTCCAATTAATAAATTAGAAATTTTCTCTTTGGAAGCAATCTTTTTATCATCCCATTTTTCTTCCATATTGGAATTTATCATAATAGATTTAACAATATTTTTTATTTCATTCTTATCTTTTAAATTTGTTTTTTGCAAGAAACTATCTAAAGAACTATTCGAACTTGTCATTCCGTAAAAAGAAGCTAATGAAACATAGTAACTCAAAGGAGAAAAAATAAAATTTTCTTCTTCATTCATATCAGTCAATGTATAAATACTATTTGTTAAAAAATTATTAACTTTATCGATATGATTCGAATCAACTTCAACTGTTGAATTAACTTTAGAATTTTTGGCAACATAATAAGAACTATTTTTTGTAGCATTCGAACAAGAGACTAAACTAAATACACAAAGAACTATTGGTATTATCTTTTTCATAATATTTTCTTTCTTTTAAACATATACACCTTTTCCTTCTTTACTTCTTTTTATCATTTATTTAATTTCTTGTCAATATATATAATTTTTGTATTTTATTTTTGAAAAAAATAAAAATTCTCCAAACTTGGAGAATAATTTATTTTAAATTTTATTAATATTTATTTATTTTTAAATAAATATATCAATCCTATTAATTCTTCTTTAGTAAGTTCATGGCATCTTCTTGATGGAGAAACTAATATTTTTTCTATTTCAGTCTTATCAAAATGAAATTGTTTAGAAAGATATCCAGTTAAAGATTTATTTTCTGCCATAAATATTTTTTTCAATATTCCATAATCTTCAGCACAACAATCTTTAGCTTTATAAGTTATAAATGCAGAATTAACTTTAGGTGCTGGAACAAAAGATTTAGCAGGAACATCTACAACTAAATTAACATTGCCGTGAAGATATAAATAAGCCCCTAAGGCACAATTGCTTTTTAAAGAAGGAACATATGTTAATTTAGTAGCAACCTCTTTTTGAACCATTATTCCAAAACAAAATGGATAAGGATAAGCTATTATTTTTTCTAAAATTCTTTTAGTAATATTATATGGAAGATTTCCCGCAATAAAGGCCTTCTTTTCAGCTAGATCGCTTATGTCAGCTTTAAGAAAATCTTCTTCTCTAAGTTCAAAGTTAGAATAAGTCATTTCATTTTTTAAAACATTCAACATATCTTTATCAATATCATAACCAATTACTTTTTCAGCTTTATTCACAAGACCAAATGTTAATGATCCTAAACCACATCCAATTTCAGCAATAATTGGATTATTAAATGAAAAAATAGCTTCTTCCATTTTTTCAATAGCTTTATCATCCATTAAAAAATTCTGACCAAATCCAATTTTTGCAGATATTTCATATTTATCCATTATTTTTTGTATTCTTTCAGTCCTTGTCATTTATAATCCTCCATATTTTTTCTGGTTCAATTTTAAGCATTTCTAAATCATTTTTTAATGATTTTGCCGTTGAAATACTGATAAAAGGCATTTTTCTTTTTATCTTTTCACGATTTTCTTTTGATTTAGAGCCAACCAAATTCATTTTTTCTAATAAATCAGATGTATATATTTCTTTTTCAAAAGAATTTTGATCCTCTGATAAATATGGCGAAATATACGATAAAAGCAATTTACTATTCATCTGTGTTACTCCAACTTTATGATGTGCTATTGCTTTTTTCTTATCTATATTAATTTCAACAATTTTATTATCCGAATCTACTTTATTCAAAGTATCAATAATAATTTTTTTTATTTGTTTGCCTGGACCATCAGGATCTAACAATAAAATTATACTTCTAGAACAAAAACAATATTTTAAGAACTCTAATACTCCACTACTAGATACATTAAATCCATCAGTTTTAAGAACATATTCAGCTCCTAAATTTTTTAATTTTGCAACATCAGTTTTTCCTTCAACAACATATAAATATTTGTTCATAAATCAAAAAATTCTCTCGCATTTTCAAATAGGATTTCTTCTACTTTTACTTCATTCATATTCTTTAATTCAGAAATTTTGTTTATAACATATATTAAATAGCTTGGTTCATTCTGTTTTCCTCTAAATGGAACAGGTGTTAAATAAGGAGCATCCGTCTCAGTTAGAAAATACTTTAAATCAATTTTCTCAACTACTTCAACCAATTTTTTTGCATTTTTGAAAGTCACTATTCCCCCAACACCAAAATGAATATTAGGTATTTTCTTAATATATTCTTTTGCCATTTCATAAGACCCAGAATAACAATGTAAATACACTTTCATATCTTGAGCATATTGACATAAAATATCAAATGTGTCTTTATCAGCATCACGAGAATGAATAACTATAGGTAAATTCAATTTCTTAGCTAAACAAATTTGTGAAATAAAAATATCTTTTTGGTTATTTTTTTCAGGTTCATTAATTGGATAATGATAATCCAAACCAATTTCACCAATCGCCTTGATAATATTTTTCCTTTTTATTATTTCTTCTTCTACCTCAGTAAAATTCGTAGAACTTGCAAATTCTGGATGTATTCCATAAACACCATAACAATAATTTGGATATTCTTTTTGCAAAATATCTATATTTTTAAATGAATTTAAGCTATCAGCTGTATTAAACACCGCCACGACCTTATTATCTATAGCTCTTTGAATAATTTCTTTTCTTTCTTGATATAATTCATCACAATTTATATGAGTGTGTGCATCTATTATCATATTTTATTTTCCTACACAAAACGAAGAAAAAACCTGGTCATAAATATCATCAGGATTATATTCCTTTCCCGATAATAATTTAATTAAATGATAAGCTTCTTGTATTGCTATTGTCATAAGATCATAACTATGTTCTTCTTTAAAATCATCTTTAATTTTTAATAATAAATCAAGTAATTTATCTATCAAATCTAGATCTCTTGTTGAGAAAAGACCAGGTTCTTCATAATTTTTTATTTGAAGTTTTTCTTCAATCTTTGAAAAAAGATTATTAAAAGATTCATCATCTTTAGAAATAACAAGATCTGCCTCTTTCCAATCTTTATGTCCTAAGTCTCCTTTAGTCATTACTCTAATAACTTTTTTTTCATCTAGCTGTTCTTTCAAAAAAGAATTAAATTGATTTTCAAAGTTGCCAGAATCTGAAAGTAAAAGAATAATATCAGCCTTCTCAATCGCCTTAATACTTTTATCAATTCCTATTTTTTCGATTAATTCCTCAGTTTCATGAATTCCTGCTG